>NZ_CAXUPU020000020.1:0-140163 GCF_964252755.1 Caballeronia sp. LjRoot29
AGAAGTCAGCCAGAACAGCCCACAAAAAATGGTTTCGAGCGACAAATTCCACTCCTTTAGGAGTAACAGCTTTAACTCTCGTCTACGGCAGCCGACGCGTTTAGTGTTCGGCATGTCTGAGTTCTCAACGCGTACGTTGGAAAGGAAACCGTCCGCTATTTCGGACTCGGGCGAACCAACGGAGAGGCGCTTTCGCCGGCCAGAAATTGACGCAGTTGTTTTTCAGCTTCCACCACCCGGTGCATCGGCGCCTCACTCAATTGCTGGTCGTGAAGCGCGAGCACGCGTTCGATGACGGGCGCGTCCTGCTCGCTAACTGTCCACTTGGCACTTTTTGCAGCAATTGCTAGTGCATTTTCGAACGCCGCTTCTGCGTGTTCATAGCACTCAAACGGCACCTCACCGAACCCCATGCGTTGAAGGTAGTAGGCCATATAGACCGAACGGACCAACTCGTTGATTTGATGCCGATTCGCACGCTCACCGCGACAAGCAGCTAGCGCAAGATGATGAGCGAGCGACAACTCCCGTGCTGATTGTGCCGACATCGGCAAGAGCGCGGACTTGCTCAGTGGCTTACGAATAACACTCGGGCGGATGGATTTACGTTTTGTTCCGGCCATATGTGGATTGACAAGGTTTGGGAGAGATGCGGCAGCTTCAACCGACATGCAAATCATGGAATTTCGTCGAATTGCAAAACAGCGATTGGAGCTGCGTGACTGCGGAAGCGATTGACTAAACTTCCTACCGTCGTGGTCATGAGTGTCGGACACTGGTCGCCGACATGCAGGCGCGGCTGGTCGTGAGCGGGCCAATATATTCCGGCCTGTTGTTCGTTATGATCACTCGTACATTAGCTCAGGGACAGCGTCACGGTGCTGGCGTCGGCCAGTCAAAACCATCTCGGAGAGCCTTCGCACGACTGCCATTTGGTCGCGCCCCGATGCCAAGATAACGGCCGCAGCGGCATACTGGCGTATCGTGTTTGCCTCCATGGAGGCTTGCAGCAGATAGAATAATCAAGAGTCGCATGTACCGATACACATCGCTTTAACACCTGTCGAACTGATCACGCAGGACAGCACGCGCTAGCCTCTTACACGTCTTAAGGCTGATAACCGTTGGCAAACAAGAATTTTAATGAACGTGAGGCGGAGGCGCTCAAAAGGATGGCGGAAGCTGCACGTGAGGTGCAGGCGGCCTCTGCTGCCATAGAAGCGCATTTCGCTAAACCGGGTGAACGACAAGCCTCTGCGCTTGAGCTTGCCCGGTTGACCGCCGCTGTTCAGGAGCTTGAAGATGCGCGGAGAACTTTAGCGGTTGTCATCGACGCGGCAAACGCGGCGCGACGTTAAAGCGAAGCTCAGCATTGTCGAGCAATACGACCGTCGGGATCGCGATCTTTAGCCGGAGAGCGAGGCGAAGGTCGGTTTGTAACGCAGGTAACGTTCCCGTCAGCTAACAGCCCAGCGCGACTAAAGCATGCGGCGTTGACCTTGCTTCACCTCTGCGATGGCCTCTCTCAAAGCTTCGATACCCGCTTCCGTAAATGCGGTTACCGTGTTCGATTCCTCGCCATCTGTACCGAGGTTATCAACGATCTGTAGACACCCGTCTTCTGGTTCCAGATTCATGAGCGCGATTTCCTCCAACCAGGCCTCCGGTTCGCCCAGCATCACGGCAACGCACGCAATCGTATAGACATATGCTGGAGCAGCCACTACGTTTTCCTCCTAAGCCGGGTGGCTCTAGGTTGCTAGGCGCTGCCGACGTCCGAGAAGTTTGCCAAGTCAGTCGACAGCGGATTAAAACGATTTGGAAGCTCGCTGTCTTGGTTCGCACCGCTTGGCGATCCGTTGCCAACCGTTATGAGCGCGAGCGGCGTCAAAAAGGACATCGAGGTATTCGTCATGGTTCACTCGATCGTCGCTCGGCAACCCCCTATCGGCATGCTGCAAAATCAACGCCTTTCGATCGCCACGACAATGGGCGGCCGAACTGATCCGGCTCCATGCCTCGCAGGCGTATGCAAACGTCTCCCGCATATGATAGTCAATGTCGAGGATGTACTCGGTGCGAGTGCTTGCGGCCAGCCCACAAGCCACGCGTCTGGAGTTGTGAAAGACGTGCGCAGCCTCGTGGACGACGAAATCGGCAAATGGGTCGGTCTCGTCAAAGTAATCCATCGACACGTAGCACCTCGTTTCTTGGCTCAAGCCGACTATATTGCAGGGCTGTCCAGATAGCGTCGGGGCCTTAACACTCTCCAAAAATATGTTGGCCACATCCCAAGCTGTAGAAAGCCACCGTTCAGCCATTAAGATTTTTTCCAGGTTAGCTCGGGTGACAAATACAACGTTATCTGAAAGCAGGCGAATGACGGTCGCGCGTTCACTCGGGTCGAAGAGACCATCCACCATAGGTTTGAGTTTTTCACTGTTCCATACGTAGAGGTCAACTGGGAGACACGAGACAGACTCGAAGCCTCTCGAGCGCCGCATCGTCTCTGCTACAAGGGCGCTTCGAAGGCGCTGGGACGCACGTGTCGCTATATCAGACAGATTAGAACCCGGCCATCCCACGAAAAAACTGTCGTATTCGCCTGTCTGCAAATATCTTGCAACCTCGCTGTCTGTCCACTGAGGCGTGCCCATCTTCTCTAGCTCTGCGGTCTTCGCTTCCAACATACCGTTTTGCCTCCCTAAATCGAGCATGCAATGTGTGAGGCCGTGCTTCGAAGCCGACCGCGTTGGCGAAAGCATACCCTCCGGATTGATTCTCCGAAAACGCGGATCATCTGGCCGACGCGTGCCAACGCCTGAGACCGTAGGTGAACTTTAGATATGGCACGATTCCGAGAAGAGGCGAGAGCTGACCACAGCTGAGTGATTTACCTAACCAGAGTCGACGTATGTTCCGACATAACGTCCCTAATCGATGCTTTGGATAGGACCTTACCCATGATGAACGAGCCTTTGCGAACTTGCGAGAACAATGCGTCAATCCCGGGTCACTCAAAAAGGGATGCGCCCAGCGCCGCAAGATTTCGCCACTTCACCGCGCTGATGCGCGTCGTCCCGTCCCCGTGCACGGATCTAATCATGACCCGATTGCCCCTGGCACCACCCAATACCTCAGCCACACGGTCGTCATAACGAACCAGCGTACCTCGAGCGGGCTGGCGTTTCAAATAATAGGTGCGTGGTCGCATGAGCCTCGTGCTGTGATCCCGTTTGGAACGGTATGATTTTGCATCGGAGGGACATTCGTCAAGCATCATTTTCGGAGCAGGGGCATGCGCAGGTTTTACGTACAACGGTCAGCCATTCACGGGCGCGGGGTATTCGCCTCGGCGGTCGTGGCGCGGGGCGACTATTTGCTCGAATACAAGGGTGAGGTACTGTCTGAACGCGAAGCAAATCGACGGTTTGCCAGATCAGAAGCGGAGGCAGGGCACACTTTCTTTTTCGGGATCGGCGATGGCCGCGTGATCGATGGAGCGGTTGCCGGCAACTCCGCGCGCTGGATTAATCACAGCTGCGCACCGAACTGCGAGGCCGAGCAGGACAATGATCGCGTCTATATCCGTGCGATCAAAAAGATCAAAGTCGGCGACGAAATTTTCATCGATTATCGTCTGGATGCTGGAAGCCGACCCAGCAAAGCGATGAAAGCGACCTACGCATGCCGGTGCGGTGCGAAGAAGTGCCGTTCCACAATGCTGTATGTAAAGTAACCGGAGTTCGATGCAAGGGTTCAGGTTCACGCATTGGCTCCAGCCGTTTCCTGGATTGTTTTGAAACCGCTTGCGCAAGCTGGTGTAGAGAATATTGGTGTCTTACGTCAGGGTTCCTGCACGCGATGGCGGCTCGTCCGGAAAAGCTTTGCAGCCTGTCGTGAGCACCGCTATCGGTTTAGACCCGTTTCACCGCCAGCAGTCGACCTTCTCATTTTGCATCAGCTGCTCATTTGCCTCTCACGGATTAGACACGAACGTTGCCACGTTCGTTGAGAATTCGTCGTCTCACGGATCAATTGCGGATTCTTGCTTGTGCTGACTGCAGCGCACATCAATATTCGAGTCTCCTTGGTCGAACGGTATCTGTCGCGCAAAAAGGGGGCATGACAGCTCATTGCGCTATCGCCCGCGCTCCCCATCAGCTTCGAATGATCTTGGGTTACTAAAGACTAAAGTTTCCTCAGTCTTGGCCGATGTAAAGGGAGCGCGGGCGTTGGTATAACAAGGCCGCCGAGGCAGGGGTAGTAGATTGAAGACCAACAAAAAATAAGAGAGAGCGGTATGACCGACAAAGCCCCGGACGCGCTTCCTACGGATCGCGATCTGTTCATGGAAGCGCGTGCTTTCGCCCTATCTATCGTGGCGATACGACGCGCGAGGGGTAAGGCGAACCCAGCCGATTTCGTTGTTGGCACACTGGAATGGAAGGCGGTCGTCGAAGACTTTGCGGCCGACATACTTCGTTTGCCGACAGACACCTATAGACAGTTTGCACGCTATCGCGGATTAGACCTCAAGGATGAATTGTAGTCGCGCGCCCCACCGTGCGGATCAGGTGCAAAGGTCGTCGACCGATATGTAAATTGAGCTCGCTGCAGGTCGGCTACAAGAACACGGCGAACCTGACGCAACAGGCGGCGGTGGAGTCTTCATTGTTGTCGACGCAACTCGGCGATCTGAACACGGTAACCGCGACACAAACCGGTTCGCATGAAGACATCGTGCTGGCTCAGCTTGGCGTGGGCAACAGCGCGACGGTTTCGCAAAGCGGCTCGGGCAACCTGGGCGCGATCACGCAAGCCGGACTGGCTAACACCGGCACGATCGCGCAAGCGGGCGGCGGCAACACGGCGATCCTGACGCAGACCGGTACGATGAACACGGCCTCGATCATGCAACACTAAGCACAGCAATTGGTGGTTTTTTGCGGGCGGCACGCGGTCCTTTTTGTGTATCGCTTGCCGCGCTTCTTTTATCGTCAACGACACGCTCTACCGACTAGAAAAAACGGTCGCACACTGAATGCGAGCAGATCAGTCGAACTGAGATGTCTTCCTAAGGCAACGCGATTTGAAGCCTGGATGTAAGCAAACAAACAGATGCTGTGGGCTGATATGCCTAGCTGAAAGACTTCCTGACGCGGCTCCCACGCAGCCCGCCAGTCGGCTCGACGAGCTGGTGCCGCACCTCTGGCAGCCTAGCTTCGACAGTAGGCTGACATCGGCTCCCGAACCCCTGAGGTTGCCGAGCGCTTACGGACATTTTCACCTTTTTTGAATTTGGAGCGATTTGTATTGGGGGGTGCCGGTGAGAGCGTCGACGAGCGCGAGATTGATCTGCGTCGCCCGCATAATCACGGAGATCCGCCGAAGCCATTTGATCCAGCGCAGAAACCTTGCGAAGGTATTGTTGGAGCCATCCAACGAATGAAATAGGTAGCAGCAGCGTCTTCTGCATAAACTTAAAAAGTCGTCTAAGATCGCACTCAAACGAAAACTGAGAGCGACAAAATGTCGACAAAAAACAATGAGCTCCTAATCGAGCCAGAGACATGGATCAAGCTTTCGCCTGCTTCAAGGCTATTACTTGCTGTCGAATTGGTCCGATCTTTTGTAATTAGCAACCATCCCAAAGATCAGCAAGATCTCGTCGAGCTGCTCCCACAGCAGCGTTACATCACCTATTTTCATCCGCCAATCCAATGAGGCGGAGATATCTTTCGGGCCAAGCCAAGACCATTTGCTATGTGGCCGGGATATGGCTCTGTGTCTCGGTTGGCATCTGTGGCGTTTTCGCGAATTCCGAGATAAATCGAATCAAAGAGGAGTTCTCCCTGCAGAGCGAGGCGACTTACGAGATCGTCAGGCAGCGGCTTGATGAAAACGATGCCGTGCTCGCGGGTATCGATTCACTTCTGCAAACCTTTCCTGAGGCCGACCCGAAGGGATTGCGAGAGTATTCGCACGAAATGCTTGTCCGATATCCGCATATATATATGGTTGAGCTGCAGCCTCGCGTTGAAGCTGCTCAGCTTGACCGTTTCGAAAGCTGGGCTAAAGCCACCATCGACCCTCATTTTGTTGTGAAAGACTTCGGATACGGTGGTCAGCGGGCATGGCACGCCGCCAGGGGAAGGGCGGTCTATTATCCAATCACGTTTATGGAGCCATCCGCTGAAGCGGCGCATCCGGTGCTCGGGCTTGATGTTTATGCCGACAACAAATTCAAATCGGCGATTGATCAAACAATCGCTTCCGGGCGACCTTCAGTATCTGCGCCATTTGATCTGTTTGAAGGCGGCCGTGCTTACCTGATCTTTAAGGCAATTTACGCTCGGGCAATCGAGCCACCGTCAGACCTCGCTAGCGCCGGGCGCGGAAAAACGCCAGGCGTGACGGATGTCGCGACTCGCGTCGTATCTTTACTGATCTACGCTGGGAAATTTCTTGGCCCCGGAGAGCTCTCGCCTCCGACAGCGTCATTGCGGATCTATCTGCAAGGTTATCAACGTGATGACCCGCTTGGATTAGTTCAAAAGACATCGGCGCGTCCTAAATCCAAGTGGGAGAGAGCGGTCTTTCCGGAACTAATTTTCAGCCGAACATTATCCAATGCATCCCAGCCATTCGTGTTTGAGACCCGACGACAGCTTGGAATAGACGTTTTGCGCCCTTTGCCAACGGGCCTTACGCTCGTCGGCACTCTATTAATTCTTTTGCTGGCATCCACTGCTTACGGCGACAAGATCGCCGCGCGTGCGGCAGTGCGCGATGCAAGGCGGCGGCTTTTTGGCGAGAAAGAGCAAGCGCTTGTGACCTTACAGGCAATTGCGGATGCGGTGATCACGCTAGATAGTAAAGGGCGCGTTCAGTTCATCAATCCCGTCGGCGAGAGGATGTTTGGCATTGAGCATTACCAGGCTTTTGGCAAATTTGTCGAGGAGATCGTTGACATCGAATTCGATCTTGCGCATGCGGCGTCGCAGAGTCCATTTGAAAGAGCATTAGCCACGCGAGCGATGGTCACACTTTCAGATAATAGCTTTGTGTTGCGCCGAGATGGGCAAAAAATATTGATCGAAGGGACCATCTCTCCAGTGTTCGACCAGGAGGGCGCGCTGACAGGCGTCGTCGGTGCCATGCGTGACATGGGACCGGTTCGCAAGAAGGCAATCGAAGCGTTGCGGGCAAGCGAGCAGCGCCTACAGGAGCGACAGGACGAACTGACGCATGTGGCACGCTTTCATTCGATGGGGGAGATGGCCTCCGGCATTGCACATGAACTCAATCAACCGCTTTCTGCCATCTTGAGTTACAACCAGGCATGTGTCCGGTTGCTGCAAGAGGAGCAACTCGACCTTCCGGCGATCGCTGACGCCATGCGGGCAACCACTGAACAAGCTAAACGCGCGGGCGACATCATCGGGCGATTGCGCGCGTTTATCGCAAAGCGTCCCGCGAATATCGTTTCACTCGATTTGCGTCAGTCCGTTGCTAACGCGCTCGAGCTGAGCGAGCCATGGCTGGGGCAAAGTCAAGCCGATGTCGTCATAGATTCCACGTCAGATGAATTGATCGTTCGCGCTGATGCTGTTCAGATTGAGCAAATCGTCCTAAACCTGATTCGCAATGCAGTCGAGGCGACGGAACACTTGCCAGTCAGCCAACGAAAGATCTTACTGCGCCTGCGCGCCGTCGACGGCTCGGGGGTGCTTAGCGTGTGCGACACCGGGCCAGGCATTTCGCCGCAAGCCCGTCTTAAATTATTTCTTCCGTTTCATACAACCAAAGAATCCGGTATGGGGCTCGGCCTGTCTATTTGCCAATCCATCGCGGAGAGTTACGGCGGGAAGATCATCGAGTTGTCAGGCGATTCGCCGGGCGCTGAATTTAGACTGATGCTTCCTTTGCAAGAGGAGAGCGGGACCGCATATGCCAACTAACCCATCTTCAACGGCCGCGCGAGGGGAGCCAACCGTCTATCTCGTCGATGACGACGCCGCGGTCCGTGACGCTTTGTGTCTGCTTATTCGTTCGGTGAAACTGAATGTCGTTGCATACGGAGATCCTGCCGAGTTCCTGCGAGAGTTCACTGGAGACGAAGTTGGCTGCCTCGTGATCGACATCAGAATGCCGGTCCTTAATGGCTTCGCGGTACAGGAACGGTTGCAGTCCGCTAAGAGTGCCCTGCCAATCATTTTCATCACAGGTCACGGCGATCTCGCCCAGTGTCGGCGGGCATTTCAGCACGGTGCAGTCGATTTTCTGACAAAGCCAGTCGATGAGCATGCCCTCCTGGAAAGCCTTCAAAAAGCGATTCGGTTGAATGACGAATGGCGTCTCACGCGTAGCCGCGGACATTCGGCGCGTATCGCGATCGCCAAACTTTCTTCGCGAGAGCGGGCCGTGTTTGATCTGCTATGCGAGGGAATGGCAAATAAGGTGATAGCAGAAAAACTGAAGCTTTCGCTGCGTACCGTCGAGGCCTATCGCGCTGCTGTTCTCGAAAAGACGGATACATCGTCGATTGCCGATCTCGCAAGACTGCAGTTATTTGCGGCTGAGAGTGGGTCACTACCGTAGAACCCGCAATAAGAAGTGTATTTTCCCGGATAGCAAGTTGTAACGAAACAACCTACTATTGTTACAACTAGTTTCAAATATGGCTCGAGCCAGGTCGCTGGTTGAAGAATTCCTTCAAGCGACACGACGGAGCTCTGCTGGCACTACTGTTTGTCTGCGCCAGCTAAAAGAAGTAAAACGTGAGAGAGACGTCGTCAGCGACGTTATAAAAAAAGATCGGGGGTAGTGTGTCATTGTTCAAAAAAGCCTATGCGCATGGTTGGGTACCAGCCACCTGTCAAAACGATCGCGAAGTTCGAGCACACACGTCTCGAGCCGATGCGACCGAACCCCCGCAATTAGCAACTTAGGTCCGTCGAAACATCGCGAATTCAAGCAGCTTTGTGCCTAGCGTCGTCTCGGTGGGGACCTGGCTGCTAGCCCTAATCTCACGCCTGAGCGCCTGAGCGCAATACAGCGCATTGAAATAAGCGGCTGTCAATCAGCATAGGACGGGCGATTGGAGCACTTCGTCTTCAATAAATCAGCGATTGAAGTGAACGAAGGATAACGAAATATTTATCCTAAAGATTTCGACACCTGTGTCGACAACCTGATCACGGTCGATGCACGCAGCCAAAGCAATCAGCAGCCCGTCCGAAGAACTCTCGGTCTCGTCTGTAAAAGACAGAGATCAATAAAATTTGTACTACTATTTTATGAAAATCATGAAACTAAGCGCCAATGTTGGTCAGTACCTGTCGATTATCGCCGCGACATCACTGTTACAGCTCAGTTCGAACGTGCAAGCTCAGGAATCCGCCAATGCCGAACTGGATTCATGCGTACGAAACGAGCAGATCGTTACGACCGCGAAGGGCGCGGGCGCTGGCGCCATTGCCGGCTTGAGCGCGATGTTTGTCGCACATAAAAGCAACGATGCGGTCAAAGGCGCGCTGATCGGGGCGGCGGTCGGTGGTGTAGCGGGCTTCGCTACCGCTTATTACACGGCAGTCGACACCTGCTACAAGAAAAATCCCGCGTGGAAGCCAGAGTCAAAATTGGAGCGCACCCAGTCCTACTCTGACCTTAAAAAGAAGATCAAATATAAGCCGAGCCAGGGCATCGTTGCTCGCGCCGAATCAGTCGATGTTGCCGCGCCCGTAAAAGCCGATTCGCAAGCCGAGATGAATAGCACGTTCTACGTGATGACTCCGGACGGGGCCGAAACCAACGTCACGGTCGAGCGCAAGCTCTTCGTTGTGACTGGGGACAAAGAGGAACAGGTGATTTTCCCAGGCGATGCCACGCAAGCATACACAGTCGCCGGCGGCGAGCAGCGTGACACTGTTCGTGTCCCGATAGCGAAAGACACGAAGGCAGGAACGGTGTATCGGGTGGAATTCGATGTTGCTGCGGCTGGCCTGCCACCGTCGACGTCTTCAAAAACGTTCACTGTTTCAGAGTAATCGCTTATGCATCTGCACTGCGGAAGACACACAAATCCGCAGTGCTTTCTTTGCGTGATAACAGCTTTCTACAATCAACACAACGCTATATGGAACCCATGATGACGCGCATCGCGCGAGGCATGTTCCTGCTCGCCTGCGTGGTGCTGAGCGGATGCGCGGCCAGTAATTTGCCGGGTTTTCAGAACGCCTACTATTCGTACAACGTACCTGAATCGCTGGTCAACCAGATCAAAGCTAAGTTTCAAGGGCATGGGCTGAATCGGGCAAGCGTGACTCGCGATAACGTTGGCCGTATTGAGCTCACAGGCACCTACAAAAACGAAGACGACGTCGACAAAGCATTCAGCATTGTTCAGTCCATCGTTGGTTTGAAGTCGACCTCGCCGTTTTATCCGCAAGACGTCCAGCAAAAGCGCTGGGAGCTAGCTGCTGCGAAGGCACTGGATTCAGACAACAAGCGACGCAAGGAAGCAGCGTCGGCACCTAAAAAGATTGCTTTAGTGATTGGTATCAACCATTTCATGGACTCGGAGCGATTGCACGACATTCAGGGCGCAGATGACGCTGCAGTCGTACAACGCTATTTGCAGGCAGCTGGATTTTCCGTAACCGCGATACTTGGGGATCAGGCGACCAAACGCAATGTTGAGCAAGCGCTTCATCAACTTGACGACTCGATCGGGCCCAACGATAACGTCTTTATCTATATATCGAGTCATGGTAACGCGCCGGTTCCTTCTCCCACGGGAGCTGATCAGCGCAAGATGTCCATTATGGTATTCGACTCCGGAGAACCCGGTGTCAAACATGTTGATCAGGTGGATTACAAGATACGGCTGCAAGAGACGAGCGTATCGGACACGCTTGTCCAGGCAATTGCGAAGAAGCCGAGCCGCATTACCCGCATGCTGATTGATACGTGCTACAGCGGCGATATGCTTGACGACGTCTCGGCAGAAAGCCACGCGTATATCTTGAAGACCAACAACGGCCGTGCAGAGCACGCGGGCATCTCGCTCGCGTCCTGGACCGGTCCGGCTTACACGACCAAAGGCATTCGTTTCGCGGATGACTCCGGCGAGAGTACATCTCAAGCAAATAAGCCAACAGCCAAGACCGTAATTGATCGCAGTCGCAGCGGCTACACGATCATCACCGCGACCAGCGAGAACGAAGAGTCTCTGGGTCCTGACGCCAAAGTCGGCACGTTCACAAGTCCGATTCCGCCTTACAAGCCTCTCAGGGGATCGTTCTTTACGCAGTCCCTTTTTGATTATCTCGGCAAATACAACGGGAATCTCGATGCCTCGTTCCGTGACGCGCAAAGCTTTACGTCAACGAAGGTCATCGAAGTCACGAACGGACAGAGCCATCAGGTGCCGCGCCAGTACTCGACTATCCCGGCTCAACAAAATCAGTTGCTTCAATAAATTTGCTGAATGCGCGCTCCGGTGGGCGCAGCGGTAGAACTCTTAGGGGAAGGGTATGAAAAACGTGTTGACTGCGTGGTCATTAGCACTTATCGCGGCATCGGCGATGGCGCAAGAAGGCTACAGCGCAAAGTCCTTGTTCTTTGACGAAAGCGATTCGGTCGTTACGGTCGCAACAGGTCAGAAAACCGGGGCAGATGCAAACATCAGTGTCGCGGGAGCACCGGCAGTTGGGGCATCAGGCGCAAACGACACTCCAAAAGCTGTGCTTGAGACCTCACAGCAAGATCAACATCTTGTGAGAGTAGCGCACAAAAAGTCCAAGCAATCAGGGCCGCTCGGTGCGAGTTACTTCATCCGTTTAAAAAGCGCTGACGGGTCAACCCGGGATGTCCTCGCCTCACGAACCTTCAAGAGCGGCGAGCGCTTCCAACTAGGTGTCAAGGTGAGCCGGCCCGCATACGTGTACGTCCTCAATCAGGCACCGGATGGCACGGTCTCGCAGATCTATCCGCAGCCCTCGCAAGACAATTTGGTCAATGCAATGGGCGTCGTATTTCTGCCGGGTAAGGGGTCGTTCGTTTTTGACAACAAGCCGGGTGTTGAGCAGTTGCTCGTCTTCTTGTCGCCAGAACCTGCGAAAGGTGACATGACCCAACAGATTCGTACGATCCAACCCGATCTCATTTCGGATCCGCGCGTGGCACTCCATACAGCGCAAGCTTCATCTTGCGCAGCGGCGCAGACCGCCGCGACTCCGGCGGATATCACGGCACCGGGACCGTCTGCGCCATCGATCGCTCAAGTGTCTGCCGCGTCCGGAGTCGCGCTGGCGTCGACCAACGACCTGCAAATCGCAAGCAATGAAACAGGCTACGCTGCCAAGGGCATTGCGTTTGCGCCAGATGACGGATGTGGCGCGGCGACGGAAAAGGTCTCCGCAACCGGGTATGCCGCAAAGGGCATTGTGTTTAGCGATGACGACTCACCGGCCGCGGGCGGCCAAGTCGCATCGTATGTCGTGAAACGGACCACCCAAACAGCGGCCGACCTGTACCTGAAGATCAACTTGGTTCACGAATAAGACGAATCACTGGTACGCCCAGGTAGCTGGGTCGGAATCCGCATTTGATATCTATTGACGATCATTTCGAAACAACGAGACGCCTATCATGGAACAAAACCATCTGATCATCGGCCTTGGTGGCTCAGGCGGAAAAATTGTCCGCCACATTCGCAAAACCATTGAGCGCAACAAGGATTCGCAGGGGACCAGCTCGACCGAGGCGCGGTTTGAATTTTTGTACGTGGACACGTCTACCGACGAGATCGACAAGAAAGAAGAATGGAAAGTTCTCGGCAAGGACATCGACCTTGCCCGTAGCCAATATCTCATTAACACCGCGAGCAGCGTTCGCCCTGTGCTTGATGATCCAGATTCTTTTCCGGGCCTGAAGGGCTGGATCGAACCGCGCAATATCTTTGACTTTGTTAAACCTGGCATCGCTGGCGCCGCGCAACGCAGAAAGCTTGGCAGGTTGGTGTTCGCGCAGAACGCGTCACGCTTTGTGAAGGCAATTGAAGACCGGATGCGTGTGTTGCAGGAAGGACCTGGCCGCACTGGTGCAGTTATCCACGTCGTCTGTGGATTGGCAGGCGGAACAGGCAGCGGATCGGTTGTCGATGCGGTTGCGCAGATTCGTCACAAATATCCCGATCACGATCAATATCGGATCTTGATATATGCCTTGTTGCCGGAAAAAGACTCACGACGCGTCAAGGATGTGGCCGGTTTCTCTAACTACTATGCAAACGGTTATGCGGCACTTGCCGAGTTGAATGCTATCGCGGTGGGGAAATACCATCCTACCAACTTGCTCGATGGCACACGGCTTGATCACGACGTCTACTTCAACGGCTGCTATCTCGTGAACAACGTGAACGAGCACAACATCCAGTTCGAGGTTGAATCGGAGGTGCCCCGTATCGTTGCCGAGTTCATCTTCCAGAAGACGCTCAACAAGGAGTGGGAAGGACTGGGGCGTGCGGAAAAGGGCGAGAACGACATCAAGAATTTTGAAAGTGAAGACGACATTGGCAAGGCGCGCGCCAAGCTCTTTCTTTCGTTTGGTATCAAGCGAATTGTCGTTCCGGAGCAGGAAATCAAGGAGTTCCTTGCGTACGGTTTCGCTGAGCAGGCAACACGGCAGTTGATGTTCAACAACTTCCGTCAGGGCGAGGGATATGCAGACGAGGCAGTGGAAAAAGACTGGGGCTCAGAAGCACGCAAACCCGAAACTGTTCAGTCCTTGCTGCTGAGCGACGCGCACCTGATGCTTGAATCAGGAATCCTCGAAGACGACGCAAAAAATGCCATGTGGAAGCCTGTGCGCGACTACTGGAAACAGATCGTTAATCGCCTCGCTCCAGAAATCAAAGCAGATCCAGGTATCGAGCAAACGACGTGGGTGCACGTCCTGAACTCCCGCCTGAGCAAGGTGTTCGACGATACCTACCGGACGATGGGCGGTGTTCGGAAGTTCTACGAGGTGAAGGGCAATGCGCGCCTTGAGATGGCACGTCACATCGGCCGCCAGATCGAAAAGGAGCTTTTCAGTCGGTGGAAGGTCGGAACGGCATCGTTGATTCAGTTGCGGCAGTTCACTGACGCGATGGTCGATTCACTCGATGAACGCCTCGGAATTTTTACCGATGAGATCGCAAAGGCGTCGACTGTATTGCAAGCTGTGCAACAACGCATGGCCGAACTCAATGGGCAGTTCAATAAAGTCGGCTTCCTGGGCAAGCATCTAACGGACAGGCGCAGCGCGCTTTTTTCTGATCTTGCCATGCAGCATCAGGATTACTACGTCCTCAGCACACAGCTCGAGGGCAAAAAGTTTGCCGTCAGTTTGATTCCGTTTATCAAGGACGAGCTCGTAACGCTGCGTGGTGTCATCGACGAAATGCACCAAAATCTGGCCGCGGCGACAGAGCGAGTCAACCAAGAGCAGGCAGCGCGCCTTGGAACCACTGACGCTGCATACCAAAAGCGCATCTTCGATCGCAATGCAATTGCGAACGTCATGAAGGCGGTCATCGTCGACGAGCCGAGCCAGGCTGCGCGAACACAGAAGGTGCGTCAATCGATCATTGATCTTGCGGGGACGGACGTTGACTCGTTCGAAAAACTGGTTCATAGCGTGTCGCTTGGCGCGATTATCTCGACGCTCTCGCAGGCATCGGCATCGATCGTAGAGATGGCGCATGCGGAGATTTCGAAGACCTTGCCTCCGGTATTGCACGTGAATATCGTTGAGCGGCTGCAGAAGAAATATGACGCTAATCCGAACGGTCTCAAGGCGTTTGTCTCAGATCTCTACGATGAATCGGGAACGATGCTTCAATTCAATAAGACTGAGGTCGATCGGTCAGTTGCGAACAATGCGGGTGGCTCACGCGGTACGAACCACACGATCGGCGTCTTTCTGCCTGAATGCGAGAACCAAAAGGATTTTCACGCGGCGTTGACTACGATGTTCGAAGAGCAGAAGGATCCCGCGTCCGACACAGCGGTCGCTTCGGGAAAGCTGCCTAACGAGATCGTAATCATGAAGATCGCATCGCTAATGCCGGCGCGCTTTGTGGAATCGTTGAGCGTGTTGAAGAAGCATTACGACGGGTTGCTAAACGACTTCAACGAATCGCATTTGCTGCACAGTGAGGGCGACGGAAAGAAGTTGCCGCCGCTCTATGCTCGCTCGGCAGCAGACATTAGTGCGCGGGCCAAGCGTAAGCCATTTCTGCTTGTTGCCCGGTTGCTCGGCATGATCAAGGAGCGCCAAAACAAAACAACCGGCCTTACGGAATGGGTATTCATCTACGAATCCGATGGGCTGCCCGCAGCAAAAATCCTGAAGGGTGCGCGATGGAGTGATGTCATCGATGGCGGGTATCCGATTGAGCTGCAGTCGCTGATCGAGCGCGAAGTCGGAAAGCGTATCGATAGCGACTTCAAGCATATAGAGAAGAAAGACGGCCTCTTGAAGGACTTTCAGGCAATCGCTCGTGAGCGCTTTCAGGCTGCGGGCGAGGACGATCAAGATCCAGAGTTTTTGGCTTTGAGCGCAATGCGAAAACCGATTCGAGAGATTATCGGCCTGCCCGCGACCAGCGAATAACCGAAACCGGTATAGAAGGGAAAGGTAAAGAAAATGGCAACATATAAATGTCCCACACTCGGTGATTGCGAACGCGCAAACCTGGGTGAACTATTTTCCCGTGCCCCGGGCGAAGATCTGAAGTGCCCGTCGTGTTCGACCCTGCTCGAACTGCAGACAAGTGGGCAAAACAAGGCGGGCATCGACAAAAGGGTGATTGTTGCCGCAGTCGTGGGCGCGATCGTCATCGTTGGTGCAGCGGGCGGTTTTTATTACAAGAAGGTTAAAACGTCAGCTGTTGATGTACCCATCTCCGCAACGGTTCCCGCGACAAACGCCGATGTCGCTGCTGCCTCGGCGTCAGGGACTGCTGCTTCTGCGCTCGTTGCAAGCGGCAACACAGCAGCAGCCTCTACGTCCTCAAGTGTCGCTGCCAGCGGTGGGATCGCACCCACGGACGAGGACATCAAACAGACGCGCAGAGACGGCGATACCAAGCTGACAACTGGCGATCCAGCCGGTGCGGCGACGGCGAGCAATCAGGCAGCGGCCAAAGAACTGGTTAAGTCCGCAATCGCCCAGATGTCCCAGGGCAAGTTTGAAGCGGCGGACAAGGATTTGGGCGACGCCTTAGCTCGTGACGATAAGCAGCCCTTGGTCTACTACAACGTTGCGATCCTGCGTCTGAAACAAGGTCGCACCGATGACGCATTGAAGCAGCTAGAAGCGAGCTTCCTGAACGGCTTTAAGTTCTTCGATGAAATGGACAAGGATCCCGATCTGGATAGTATCCGGCAAGATCCGCGGTTTGTAGATCTCGAAAAGCGATACCGCTCGGCGGCATGATGAGACATCTGTCTCTGGGCAGCCTCGCGGTTAGCATTGCGCTTGTTGCGCTGACGACGGCCGGCTGTTCGAAGTCGGACGGCCCATCCATTATTGGTCATTGGCGGGCCGAGCGTGTTCAGGTCTTGAGTGCCCATCTGCCCATTGGGCCCGATTTCGTCGTGAGCCAGCATGAGCTTGCGAGCCCCGATGCGGAAGTTCAAATCCCAATCGCGGGTATTGAATCGAAGCGCAACGAAGCCATCGTGGATTTTGCATATGGCGTTGGGCTCTCGTTTTACTTCGATGGACCCGACCGAATGTATGTGCAAGTCCCGCTTGCGGGCAAACTGTACTACCGCAGAGTGAAGGACGAGGCTGGGAGTGGAGTGGTTGCGCATTTGGTGATCCCTTCGCGTACAGCCGACGCGCCAGCCGGGGTGAGTCATCCGCCAGGCGTTCCAGTTAAGACGAGTTCGAGCGACCAAGCGCAGGTGCCACGCGAGAGCGAGAAAGCGGAGCCGCCATACAAGATCGCGATCAAGCAAGGCGAGCTTTCCATGGCTCGGGGAAATTTGGAGGCGGCCGGGACGTACTTTGCGTCGGCTAGTGCCGATCAAGACGCGCATCCGATGATCGACTACGACTTGGCACTGTTGAAACTTCGACAAGGGGACCAGGATGCAGCGATACGTCATCTGGGCGATGCGTTCGCGAAGGGCTTTCGTGGGTTCGACGTCATTGCGCAAGACGCATCCTTCGATCCGATCAAATCAGATATTCGCTTTACCGCGCTCGTGTCGAGGTATCGCTAGCTTGTAGTTGTTGTTAGCAACAGATCGGTGTCGAAACAGTGCGCTATGCACTAAAAAACTACTCAAAGGGGAACAAAAAATGAACGATACAGCACGCGACATGATGATGTACGACGCGCAGAAAAAGAGTGTCGGAGTGGCTTACCTTCTATGGTTCTTTGTAGGGTACCTCGGTGGGCACCGGTTTTATGCGGGTAAGACAGGCACGGCCATCTTTCAGCTTTTGCTTACCATCTTCGGCGCTTGCACAGTAATGTTCGGCATCGGTTTTTTTGTACTCGGGATCGTGGGACTTTGGATTCTTATCGATGCATTTCTTATCCCGAGCATTGTGAGCTCTCACAATGTGTCCCTCGCGGGGCGCCTCAGTTAAGCCCAAATTGCAACGGTCTTGAAGGTTTGACTGAAAGATGTGTGTTAAAAAAATTACGCGAGCTGGCTTAAAGCACGCGACAACTAGGAGAGATGATATGAAAGCAGTAATTTCAACGCTCGCGGCAGCAGCTATTCTCGCCGCTTGCGGCGGAGGTGGCGGAGACGGCGGAAGCAGCTCTTCACCAGCAGTAAATTCCGCCTCGGCTGAAGGCCAATACACGGGAAACACTAATACGAATCAGGCCGTCGTGGCAACGGTCCTGGAAAACGGAAAGTACTACGCGCAATATTCGGTCGCTGGAAACCCGGCGCTTATCGCGGGAGTCATCGTCGGTTCAGTTTCATCAACCAATGGCGTTTTGTCCGGTGGGAGTGGAACTGACTATAACCTGCAAGGCGCAGGTATCACCTCCGCCACACTTTCTGGTACATACACGGCTAAGACGTCTATCAATGGTACGGTTAGCTATGCGAATGGGGCCAAGGTGACATTGGCCGGTAACTACGATCCAACATACGATACTGCGCCGACTCTTGCCGCCTCGCAGGGGAATTACGCTGGGACGAGCGTCACTGCGCTGGGTTCAAATGTCGTGATACTGACAGCCGATGCGAGCGGCAACATTACCGGGAAAGGCACAAATTGTCCGTTCACCGGTGCGATTACCCCGCATGCGAAGGGCAATGTATATGACATCACGTTGACTTTTTCAGCAAGCTCGGGATGTGCGTATCCAAGCACAACGGCAACGGGTATTGGCCTACTTAGCTCATCGAACAAGGTCATCCACGCCATGCTGCAAACCCCTTCGAACGCTGGAATATTGTTTGTGGGAACCAAACCCTAATCGAAATGTTTTCCTGCGGCGGCTGGCGGCTGGCGGCTGGCGGCTGTCGGCTCGCGGCCGTCGAGACATTTGCATTAACCGAGAGCTTAGTTAGTTTTCGCTAACAATGCCCATTGTCGTCCAGGGTCAGCACCGACGTCCTTATCGTGAACATACAAAAACGATCATCGAGATTTTAAAATTATGGAAGTTATCTACTGTAGGAAAGCTCTTTTGGCCGTGCTCTTGACGGTTGCGATTACGGGGTGTTCCACTTATGCGGTGCCGCGATATTCGGTCGCTGCAGACAACGTCGTCACGTTGCGGGCCGTTCCAAACAGCGGCATAAGCGTTGGCGCATTTTCTCAGGCACCGATTCCCAACCAAAATCCGAACACGATCATGTGCCGCGGCGTTGGTCCGATCAAGACCCCTGATGGTGAAACGTTTGCTGATTTCGTAAGAACGTCACTGGTTTCGGAACTTAAAATCGCCGGAGTGTATGCCGCTGGATCGCCCGTACAGCTGACGGGTCGCCTCGACAATATTGATTTTTCGTCTGTCTCGGGAGCGTGGAATCTGGGGCTAACTGTGCAGTCATCAAATGGTCGCAGCCTAAGTATCGCGGAAAAGTATGAATACTCCTCTAGCTACTTTGGCGAGACCGCGTGCAATCAGACGGCACAAGCGCTTATGCCTGCGGTCCAAGATCTGTTGGGAAAACTAGTTCAGGCGCCAGGCTTTCCAAGCTTGTTGAAGTAACACTGATGGCCACGCGAAACTGACCCCCCGACCGTAGCCGGCCAGAGGACTAAACCGCTCGCGCGGTAGGCCCTCCGTTTGAGGCATGTGGTTTTTCGAAGGGACTCGGCTTGGTTTCCTATGTTGATTGATGAGGCGATCCGCCTCGTTACTCGACAGGAGCCGCGCCATGACGACATCCACCGAAGTTATCAGCCCGTTACGCCAGCGCATGATGGACGACATGCGCATGCGTCGCCTCGCGCCGACCACGCAATCCAACTACCTTCGCGTCGTACGCGAGTTCACAGTCTTCCTCGGACGCTCGCCGGACACCGCGACCGTTGAGGAATTGCGACGCTACCAGTTGCATCTAGTTGACCGCGGCGTGTCGCCAGTCTCTCTAAACGCCGCGATCACCGGGTTGAAGTTCTTCTTCGGCACCACGCTCGGTCAAGAAGCATTAATGGCCAAGATGCGTCCGATTTATCTCCCGCGCACTTTGCCCGTCATCCTCAGTCGCGATGAAGTGGGGCGACTGATCGCAGCAGCCAGTAATCTCAAGCATCAGACGGCGCTCGCCGTTGCTTATGGGACCGGATTGCGCGCCAGTGAAGTGGCAGCCCTGAAGGTCGGTGACATCGACAGCCAGCGCATGACGCTGCGCGTTGAACAGGGCAAAGGTCAGAAGGATCGATACTGCGTATTTCGGTGAACGTGACCGCTGATTTCGGGAACGTGACCGATTCGGCGAGGTTGGGCGTTGCGCGGTTTCGATTGTAGAGTCCCTCCCTAGTTTTGGTCGAGTTCTGGTTCAAATACGCTGGACTTCGGAGGCGGCTTTCTTAGAGATTCGCCTGTGAGTTTGATGCGGTGGTGACGGTGCATGAGGCGATCAAGCATTGCGTCGGCGATGGTCTCGTCGCCTATCCAGCCATGCCAGTGTTCGATCGGTAGTTGGCTGGTTACGATCGTGGCCTTGCCGGCAGAACGGTCGTCAATCATCTCGAGTAGATCATTTCGAACCATCGCGTCGAGCGGAGCCATTCCCCAATCGTCCAGCAAGAGAACATCAGTGCGAGCAACCTGCAGCAGCCATTTGGTGAAGCCGCCGTTGCCGTGCAGAACGCGTAGTTCCTCGCCCATCCGCGGCACGCGCAGATACAACGCAGAGTGTCCGCGTCGGCAGGCATACTGCGCCAAGGCGCAGGCGAGCCATGACTTACCGGCGCCGGTCGCGCCGCTAATGAGCAGGCTGTATCCGGCCTCAACCCAGTCGCCCAGAGCCAGGCTTGTGAGCGAACGCGGGTCGATCCCTCGACCTGCGCGAGTGTCCAGATCTTCAATGGCGGCTTGCGGATACTTCAGGCGCGCTTGCTTAAGCAGTCGGGTGCGACGGCGATCATCGCGCCAGCTTGCTTCCCGGTCGACCAACAATGACAAGCGTTCCTCGAAACTGAGCGTCGCCGTGCCGGGCTGCGTCAATTGCTGTTCCAAGCCGTCGGCAAAGCCATCGAGCTTCAAGGTGCGCAGTTGCGTCAAGGTCTGTTGCATCATCATGGTGGGTTCTCTCTATTGGTAGTAGCTGGGGCCGCGCACATGCGCGTGGCTTGGGCTGATCCATTCAACCGGCGTTGTTGCTGCGGCTCGGTCACGGTTGTTGATCAGGATGTCGCGGACGTGGCGGTAACGGTGTACGCCTAGTTCGAGTGCCAATGCGCACGCCGCTTCCAGACGCTCGGGGCCATAGCGACGAGAGAGTGAGAGCAGTCCAAGGCACGCCCGATAACCATGTTCGGGATGACGTTGCTCCTGAAGAAGCCGACTCACGAGCGCGCCGGTTGCGCCGCCAATCTGCTGGCCCCAGTGAATGAGGCGCTGCGGAGTCCATTCGAGATGGGCGCGGTGTGCCGCCGGCATGTGCTCTACGACTGTCGTGTAGCCTCCCGCGCGATCGTTGCGGGCGTGGCTGGCCACGCGGCGGCCGCGATGCAGGAGCTCGACGGCGCCCGCTGTGATACGTGCGTCGAGCTTGAGTCCAACTAGCGCTTGCGGAACGCTGTAGCGGTGTTTGTCGATCTCGACGTGATAGTCAATGTGGACCGTGACCGACTTGAACCGCGCCAGCTCATACGGCTGCACCGGCAGCGGTTGTAAAGCTGGCGCGTCCAGTTCGGCAAATGCGGTGGCGCGACATCCCGGAAGCTTCTGAAACGGACGCCCGTTCAGGTTCTTCAGCAGTGGGCGGATCGCGTCGTTGACCGACTCAATAGTTTCGAATCGATGATGACGCAGGCGCGCCATGATCCAACGCTCGACGATCTGAACCGCTACTTCAACCTTCGGCTTGTCCTGGGGGCGATAGACGCGTGCCGGCAAGAATGAGGTTCCGTAGTGACGCGCGAAGTCCAACACGGTGTCGCCTGCGCGCGGCTCGTAACGGTCAGGGTCAGCGATCATCGCACGCGGGTTGTCTGGCACGATCAGCTGTGGAACGCCGCCGTAGAACGTCAGCGCGCGGCCGATACCGTTCAGCCAGTCCTCCATCGTCTCGGCTGGCGTGGCGCACGCGAACGTGAAACTCGATGCGTTATGGAGAACTCTGCATAACGCATCTAATGCGAACAGCGTTTTTATGTAGATTTAGCAGAATTTAGTCTAGCAGCGGTGCTGTCGAATTGCGGTCGTCAGCTGGTTCGGGCGAACTGGACTTCGCATAAAAAAGGGCGTTTCCTGTAGTGGCAATATCCCTTCAGGAGCCATCATGGATACGTTTCCTTTGCTACACGCTGTCCCGGCCTCGTGGTTGCGCGACAGCGTTCTCGCTCCGTACGTCACCGGCTATTGGCAGCACCTCGTTAGGCGAGGCTACGCCGACCACACCGTAACGATGTACCTGTATAGCGTCGCGCACTTTGCCCGCTGGATGCGACGCTCCCGAGTTGCCGCATGCGACCTTAAAGACGATGTTGTTCGGCGGTTCATCACCGAACACCTCGCGCACTGTACCTGTCCACCGCCAGTGCAAAGACACGCCCGGACGGTTCGAGCGGCGCTGAGGCATCTGCTCGTTTTGCTGAACGAGGCCAAGGTGCTACACAATGGCGAGGTTGCTTCTAAGATCGACGACGAACTCCGCCGCTTCGATGAACACATGAATCGTGCACGTGGATTAGCACGAAGCACTCGAACGCAACGTCTCAGGATCATGGAATCTTTCCTGCAACAGCGCCAAGGTGTTAGCTCGCGCTTGGTGATCTGTCCAACCCAAGACGAGTTGCGGCAGTTTATCGATATCCGGCTTCAGGGACTGCGCCCGGGCAGTGCACAGATAATAGCGAGCACGCTGCGCGCGTACCTCCGCTACCGGGCAACGCTGGGGGACAGCGTAACGCACTTAATCCCAGTCATCGCATCACCTGCGAACCATCGTTTAGGGGTATTGCCACAGACACTGTCGGAGCAGCAAGTTGTGCAATTGCTTCACGCATTCCCAGAAGGGTTGGCATCCGGGCATCGTGCTTACGCCATGGTTCGCTGTCTCGTCGATCTGGGCCTGCGAGCCAGCGAAGTTGTCAGCATTGATCTGGACGACATCGACTGGGAAACGGGCACGCTTCGCATTGCAAAGAACAAGTCGCGCCGCGTGGACGTGCTACCGTTGCCGCAGACCACGGGTCAAGCCATCGCAATCTATCTCCGCGTGGAGCGACCTCCGACGGCCAGCAGGCGAGTCTTTGTGCGTCACGTCGCTCCGGTCGATGTTCCGATCGGCCCGGAGGTGCTACGTAAGATCGTGCGTGAAGCCTATCGGCGCAGCGGATTACCCCACACGCGCGTGCACATATTGCGTCACGCATTGGCTAGTCGGCTGCTCGCCACCGGAAGCACCCTAAAGGATATCGCCGATGTGCTCCGTCATCGCGAACTCGACACGTCAATGATTTACACCAAGGTTGATATGGTGCACCTAGCGGCCGTTGCAATGCCGTGGCCTGGAGGTGTGATATGAGCACATCCACCGACACGGTCCAGCTCGCTGTTGAACGCTATCTGAAACAGCGCAGGCAGCTTGGTTTCGAACTGAGCTTCACAGGCCAGCAACTGATGCGCTTTGCACGGTACGCGGATGCCCACGGACATCGAGGGCCTCTGACGCTGGAGCTGCAACTCGACTGGGCGCGCGAGCATGTTAGGCACACCGGGCCTGTGACCTGGGCTCGCAGGCTGGAAGTCGTTCGACCTTTCGCGGCATATTACCGCCAGTTCCAGCCGGCCACTGAGATCCCCGATTTACACACGTTTGGGCCAGGCCACCGGCGGCTGGCACCGCACATTTACACCGCACAGGAAGTGCGCGATTTGCTCGAGCAGGCGGGTCGCCTTTCTCCGTTGGATGGAGTGCGTCCGGCGACCTACCGAACAATGTTCGGCCTTATCGCCGCGGTTGGCCTTCGCCTCTCGGAAGCCTTGAACCTTCTTGATGTAGACGTAGATTTGCAACGTGCTTGTTTGACGGTGCGTCACACCAAGTTCGGCAAGTCGCGATGCCTACCGTTGCATAGCACTGTCGTACAAGTGCTAAATGATTATCGACAAGTTCGTGATCGATGTATCGAACCCCGCGAAGACATGCCATTCTTCGTGTCGCAGTCGGGATGCCGCCTGCCGAAGAGGACGGTTCAAGACGTCTTCGTGCAACTGCGTCGGCAATTGAATTGGCAGGCACGCGGGAACTACCCGCATCCGCGCATTCAGGACCTTCGGCACAGCTTCGCCGTGGCTCGATTGCAGCGATGGTATGAAACCGGCCAGACTGTCGATCATGCCGTGCTCTGGTTATGCACCTACCTTGGCCATGCCAGCATCTCGGACACTTATTGGTACCTCAGCGGAACGCCGGAACTAATGTCGATGGTGGGCGCAAAGTTCGAGAGTTTCGTTCTGATGGAGGTGCGTCATGCCTAACTCAACCTTCCCCACTTTCGCTGGTTTGGTGCAGGAATTCTTCACCGACTACATGGTGCAGCAGCGAGCACTCAGCCCCCGTACCATCGCGTCTTATCGCGACGGCTTCTTGCTCATGTTGCGCTTTGCCGAGCAATCCTTGGGCAAGTCGCCGTCGGCATTGCAGTTGGCTGACATTGACGCAAAGTTCCTGGCAAGTTTCCTTGAGCACCTAGAACGAGATCGGCACAACACGGTACGCAGCCGAAATATTCGGCTTGCAGCTATTCGGTCGTTCCTGCGGTTCGCCGCTCGGCGCGATCTCGCTAACCTGCGTGTCATCGAGCAGGCGCTGGCAGTTCCAACGAAACGCTTCGACAGGCCAATGATCGGCTTTCTGTCAAGGGAGCAGATGCTGGCAATCATGGACATCTCGACTGCGAGCTGGCTTGGCCATCGAGACCGGCTGCTGTTGACCTTGCTCTATAACACCGGCGCTCGCGTATCGGAGATCGTCGGTGTCCGGGTCAGCGATGTCATCCTCGGCCCGACCTCCTTCATTCATTTGCATGGTAAGGGACGCAAGCAGCGGTCACTGCCACTTTGGAGGAGCACAGCCCGAGATATTCGCGATTGGCTTGGCCGTAACCCACAACTAACCGAGCGATCGCCGCTGCTGCCAACCCGTCAAGGAAACGAAATGAACCGGGCCACCGTCTCTCAGCGACTGAAGCTGGCGACCAAAGCCGCGTCGGATCAACATCCCGAACTCGCCGATGTCAAGGTATCACCGCACCGCATCAGGCATTCGACTGCAATGGCGATGCTTCAGTCCGGTGTATGGCCTACGGAGATTGCGTTATGGCTTGGTCACGAGAGCCCGACGACGACGCACATGTACGTCGAGGCGGACCTCAAGATGAAGGAGCGCGCCCTCGCTCGGTTGAATCCGCCAGAAGTGAAGCGAGCGCGATACCAGCCGCCCGAGACGCTTCTGCGATTCTTGAAGACGCTGTGATTATGTGAACCATATGGAGGACAGGCCGCGCTCCCATGCGAGCGCGGCAAAGCACTGTCGAGGTTGAATCTACATAAAGCCGCTATTCGCATTAGATGCGCCCATGGCGGCCACAAAGATGTGCGCGCGACGCCCCGTGGTCAGCGCCACCGTGGGGCCGGCGAAGTCGACGAACAGCTTCTCGCCAGCTCGGTGAATCTGTCGCATCGAGCGCTTCAGGCGTTTGGCGAACGCCTTATAGTGTTCACAGAACTGCGTGTAACGGTAGGTCTGCCGGTTCGCAAACTCAGCCTGGTATTCCTCCCACAACAGCGTCAGCGTCACACCCTTACGGCGTAGCTCTTGATGGATGCGCCCGTAGTCGGGTTGGGCGTAGGCAGCAGGTCCGGTGGGCTTGCCGAGCAGCCGCCGCTCGAGCTCGCCTTCGTCCATGTCGCAAGCGCTCGCCCAGTCGAGCCCGGCGGCACCGGCTAGCCCGACGTACTTAGTGACCACACCCTTGGAAATGCCCAGCGACGCGGCGATTCGATCGTGCGAGAAGCCGGCGTCGAATTTAAGTCGTAAAACGTCCTTGATCATGCGCATGTTCATCCGGTGCGCGGGCATCATCTCTCCGGCCAAAGCCGGCGAGCATAACCCGCGTGGTTGATGTCATGCGCAACGCCAATCCTGCTGTCCGGTCCGCTCGGTCACGTTCCCGAAACGGCCGGTCACGTTGCCGAAATCGTCGGTCACGATCCCGAAACGGCCGGTCACCTTCATCCGAAATACGCAGATACGCCATGCTCTCGCCGATCCTGCTTGAGCGGCTGCGGGTCTGGTGGCGAGTGGCTCGAGCCCAAGGCAAGATACTCGACGGCGGCTGGCTCTTTCCCGGGCTCAACCCGATTGAATCTCTTAGCACCCGTCAACTCAACCGGGCGATCCATGCGGCCGCCGAGGCCGCCGGAATCGACAAGCGCGTGTCCATGCACACTTTGCGCCATAGCTTTGCCACTCATTTACTGGAACAGAAGGTCGATATCCGCGTGATTCAAGTCATGCTTGGGCACAAGAAGCTTGACTATGTCCTGCTCAGAACTATGTCCCGCATACGCCGAGGATCCTCGTCTGGCGTGGCGTTTTCACATGGTCGCTAGACATTGGCATTCTCTCTTTGCAGGCACTTTGCCTGACAGGAGAAGACCATGGAACATTCTTACGAGATCGCTGCCGCTTTGGTCCGCACCATCGGAGGTGCGACTGCGGAGCACCTTCTATCGTTCGTTAATTCGCTTGCCACGCAGCAATATTCGGTCAGCTATGTATGCCTGTTGGCACAACACGCGCTTGCGTTTGGGCGCTGGTGCGAGGGCAACCGCATTTCGTTTCATGACTTGAAGGACGAAGATATCGTGCGATATCAGCGCCTTCGCTCGCGACGTAGATCGCGATGCCTGGAGACGCGACGTCGGGAGCTGCGCGCGTTGGGCCTTTTGCTGCGCTGCTTGCGTGAGCGTGGTGTGTGTCATGTCGCTCAAACGCACGCTGTCGCCGTTGATGAGGTTGTCGGTGGGTTTGCGCAATCCCTTGCGCGCGATCAAGGCCTGGCCGTTGTAACCGTCGAGTCATATGCAAGATTGACTCGTAAATTTCTGGTGTGGCGGTTTGGCCAAGGCGCAGTTTGCCTGCAGGACGTTCGCGTAACCGACGCAGTCGTTTTCGTTAAAAGCGAAGCAAAGCGCATGGCACCGCCCGCCTTGAAGAACGTTGTCAACGCATTGAGGTCCTTCCTTCGTTACGCCCAGGTTCGCGGCGAGGTCAGTGCGGGACTCGCCGCAAGCGTGCCCTCCGTAGCCGGTTGGGCGCGCACGCCCCCTGTTCCCAAAGCAATCTCGGCCGAGCACGCGCAGCAAGCAGTCGATAGTTGCGATTGCTGTAGCGCGGTGGGTCGACGCGATCGTGCCGTACTATTGCTTCTAGCACGATTGGGGCTTCGAGCCTGCGAGATCGTCAGGTTGACGCTGGACGACGTCGACTGGGACTGCGCCCAGTTGCGTGTGCGGGGCAAGGGCGGCCGGCAGAGCCTACTGCCGTTGCCCGTCGACGTGGGCGAAGCGATTGCCGCCTATCTCCAGCACGGGCGGCCTGCCAGTCCAGATCGACATCTATTCCTTCGATCCCTCGCACCGATACGCGGGCTGGTGGAGGGGTCAGACGCTATTGGTACGATTGTGCGCCACGCGCTCGATCGAGCCAATGCTGACGCTCCGCACCGCGGTTCGCATCAGTTTCGGCATGCTCTGGCTGTGCGCATGTTGCAGCTCGGTGCGTCGTTCCCCGAGATTGGCCAAGTGCTTCGTCATCGTAGCCCGCAATCAACGAGCGTTTATGCGAAGGTGGATGTCAGCGCGCTCCGGAAGTTGGCTATGGCCTGGCCAGGAGGTGTGAGATGAACTCGATTCGAGAGGCGCTCCAAGAATATCTCGACCTGCGACGCAGCCTGGGTTTCAAGATGCACGATGCCGGCTTGCTGTTGCCCCGGTTCGTCAGATTCATGGAGGCACGGCATGCTGAGCATATTAGTATTAGTCTAGCCCTGGAGTGGGCACAGGATGCTTCGGTTCAACCCGCAGAATGGGCGAGGCGCCTTTGCTTCGTGCGCGGCTTTGCTCGCCATCGCAGTGCCACCGACATCCGTACGGAAATTCCACCGATCGGCATGTTGCCTCATCGGTCTACGCGAGCCAGACCCCATTTATACACGGACGTGGAAGTACGGCGCTTGCTCGATGCGGCATTGGAACTGCCAGTGGCGTGGCCGTCGACGCCGCTGCGGCCCTGGGTATTCCATTGCCTCATCGGCTTGCTCAGCGTGACAGGGCTGCGAATCAGCGAGGCGCTGAACCTTGAGCTTGGCGACGTGGACCTCGATAACGCCATCCTGACGATTCGCGGTGCCAAGCTCGGCCGATCGCGCTTAGTCCCAATTCATCCGACCACCTGCACTGTCCTCGCTGACTACCTTAATCGTCGCAAACAGTTTCTCGGTCGCAGAATCTCGTCCTATGTGTTTGTCACGAATCGTGGCACCCGGCTCGACATGGGTCGCGTTCATCGGACTTTCTACACGCTGTCACGGCAAACGGGACTGCGTGCCGAAGGTGCAAGCAAGGGTCCACGGCTGCATGACTTCCGGCATCGCTTCGCTGTTGAAGTGCTGATACGTTGGTATCAGTCTGGCGAGGACGCCTGGCGCTTGCTGCCGGTGCTTTCGACCTATCTTGGGCACATCTATGTCGCCGGCACCTACTGGTACTTGAGCGGTTCGCCCGAGTTGATGGCAGAAGCGATGGAGCGCTTGGAAAGCCGTTGGGGAGAATCATTATGACCAGAGAGCCTAGCTTCGCCACCTTGCTGGAGAAGTTCTTCATTCAGCGTTTGATCCACCAGCGCCAGGCCAGTGTGCACACGATCGCCTCGTACCGCGACACGTTCCGGTTACTGCTGGAATTTGTACAGCGACGCTTGCACAAAGCGCCGTCCACTCTGGCACTGGAAGACATTGATGCGCCGCTTATCGCGGACTTCCTCGATGAACAGGAGCAGGTTCGTGGCGTCACGGCTCGAACGCGTAACTTGCGCTTAACGGCAGTACACTCGTTCTTCCGGTATGCGGCCTTCGAAATGCCTTCAAACTCAGCACAAATCCAGCGCGTGCTGGCCATCCCGGCCAAGCGCTTTAGCCGTGCGCTGGTCCCATTCCTAAGCCGAGAAGAGGTCGATGCGTTGCTGGCCGCGCCTAACCAACTGACTTGGTCAGGGCGCCGTGATCATGCGCTGATGTTGTTAGCGGTGCAGACGGGGTTACGTCTGTCCGAGCTGACCGGTCTTCGGCACGAGGACCTGCACATTGGCGCAGGAGCGCACGTACGCGTATTTGGAAAGGGGCGCAAGGAGCGTTGCACCCCATTGAGTAAGAGCACCTGCGCCGTATTGGTTGCGTGGGTTCGAGAGCCTCCGCGGGTCGAGAATCAGCCACTATTCCCTAATGCGCGCGGCGGCCGGTTGAGCGCACACGGCGTCCATTACCTGCTTCACAAGCATGTCCTAGCGGCCACGAACGAATGCTCTTCGCTAAAGAACAAGCGCGTGAGTCCACATGTGTTGCGACATACGACAGCGATGGATTTGTTGCAACAAGGTGTAGACCTCTCGGTAATCGCCCTTTGGCTCGGTCATGAATCGATTGAAACCACACAGGTCTACCTTGACGCCAACCTCACCTTGAAGCAGGCAATCTTGGACAGGACAACGCCCCCTCAAGGCATGCCGGGACGGTATCGACCAGACGACCGATTGTTGGCATTCTTAAAGGGCCTTTAGGCTATGACTATGTCCCGCATCGCGCGCTATCGGCTGATGTCGTCCTGGCAGCCTGATGCGCCACGGGACATAGTTCTGAGCAGGACATAGTCGAGCTTGGAATGCCCAAGCAGGAGTTGAACGGCTCGGAGGTTCTTCGTACGCTTGTAAATCAACGTTGCCTTAGTTCGCCGCATCGTATGGGTGCCGTAAATCGCTGAGTCGAGACCAACGGCTGCGACCCAACGATGTACGATCCGAGCATATTGCCGCGTAGAGACATGAGGGGAGTTGAGAACGCGGCTAGGGAAAAGATACCCCTCCGGTTTTAAGTGAGCCCTCTCGACCCAGGCAATCACCGCTGATCGCGTGGGTTCGGTCAACTCGAATTGCACCGGACGCTGCGTTTTACGTTGCACAATCATCGCCCGGGGCAACACTTGACCACCGTGCATCACGTCGCGGACACGAAGGTTGACCAGGTCACAGCCGCGCAGTTTGCTGTAGATTGCGACATTGAACAAAGCAAAATCGCGAACCGCGTGCGCATTCTGGAGATAAATTCGTATTGCCCAGATGTCCTTCAGTTTCAGCGGTGGCTTTTGCCCGATTAGTCTGCCTCTGTTCCACGGCTCCCGCGTTTGCTTGGCTTCCATGTCGGACTCCAATTGGTTGATCGGAGTCTGATTCTGTGCTCATTACGGAGGGCCGCTTTCCGCTAGTAAACAGGATGCACGCGTGCAGTCGGCCAAAAGCAGACGCCCAGTGGCACGTAACTTCGGACGTCCGAGGGGCCGCTTAATTTGCCAGATGCGGCAGTGGCTCCATCGCAGGCATTTCCCGAAATGCTGCGCGCCAGCGACCAACGCTCTCCGCTACGCAGTAGTCTTCCAATCCGGCGCGTAGTCCGTACAGCCTCGCCCGTCGCCGCCGTAGAACGTTGAGCAGTCGTATGGCGTGAGCGGTCTTTGATTGCGCAGACGGTCGGGCAGATCCGAATTGGAAATGAACATCCGACCGAGGGCGACCAGATCCGCGTGCCCATCCGTAGTGATCTGTGCGACGCTTTCGCCTGTGACGCCGTTTGCCGCGATGATCGTCCCCCGATAGATACGCCGGATGTCCTTCGACTCATGTATCCTGTTTGCCGAGCGTAGTCGGCGAACATCTTCTCGCCGGCGGGAGTTACGCCGCGAGGGCGTGACAATGCAGTTGGTGTGGGATGAATACGTCGCAGCAAACCCTTGTCAGCGGACGTTGCGCCACACGCAATTCGGTCAGCGATACATCAGCCGCCCTTTGTCGAAAAGTCGCGGACCTGCTCAACCGTCCAAAGCGGCTCGTCGGCATCCCGCGTTGCACGCTCACGCGCCCGCACCGCCATCCATCGCCGATAATCGGGCTCGGGATGCTCCTCTTCGAGCGCCTTTATCGCCGCGTAGGCCTCAGAGCCTGGCACCTCGACCAGCATGTTGAACAAGGTGTTGCGACCATCCTGCGCGTCGTCGCGAAGCTTCGGCGAATAGACACCCTTCCCAATGCGATCGATGTCCTCGTCAGTTCGGATGTAACGGTGCATCAGAACATAGAGCCGCTTTAGGTCGCCAGCGTTGCGATAAGCGCCAGCGCGCGTGCCCGTGCCGTGCCGATCGCCGAGCAGAGCGACGATGAACAGTTGAGCAAAGGCTGAAGCATCGGCCGGGGATAGCGCTTCAAGATGACGTTCCAAAGCAGGGACCGCCGCCGCCGGATTGGTATCGGCCCACAGCGAGAACCAGCGCGGCCGCTGATCCTTCAACGTAGCATTGGTGGCTTTATTTGCCGCAAGCGCTCCGAGAACGCTCCGCTCCGGCCGAGTCGGACGCATAGGCTGTCGGGCAGCTTTCCAACCGAAACGGCCTCAAAGAGGGTTGTCCTGCCGCAGCGCCGGCGGCACAAGTCCACCGGCGTTGTCCTAGGAAACCCGCACTGAAGAACTGCCGCACGAATACGATGTAGAAGCGTTTCGCGCGGCAAGAGCCAACACCGCTAGATTTCAGTCTGCTCCGAAATCTCAAGTGCGTCGTCGACTTCGATGCCAAGGTAGCGAATTGTGCTTTCAATCTTGCTGTGACCGAGCAGCGACTGCACTGCCCTGAGGTTCTTCGTGCGTTTGTAAATCAGCGTTGCCTTCGTGCGACGCATCGAATGCGTGCCGTACGCTGTCGGATCAAGCCCTGCTGCATCCGCCCATCGCCGTATCATCCGGGCATATTGTCGGGTGGAGAGATGAGGCGATGCGGACAGCCGACTGGGGAAGAGAAACCGATCCGGCCTTAGTGCTGTCTTTTCCAACCACTCACCGACAGCCTTCCTGGTGGGTTCGGTCAGTTCGAACTGGACAGCGCGTTGTGTCTTTCGCTGAATGACCTGCGCCCGCGACAAGACCTGATTGCCGTGCGTAACATCGCGGACTCGAAGACTGCCAAGATCACAGCCACGCAGTTTGCTGTCGATTGCAAGGTTGAACAGGGCGAGATCACGAACAGCATGAGCGTTCTGGAGATAGATCCGGATCGCCCAGACATCTTTGAGTTTAAACGGTGGCTTCTGGCCGACCAGCTTGCCTTTATTCCACGCCTCACGGGTTTGTTCGGTTTTCATCACAGTCTCCCACAGGGATGATGGGAGTTCAATTGTCGTACCCGATCGGGACGCCCGCACTGGGCGGATTTGACCGTGGTTCGCGCCCAGCCCCGACTGGTCTTGCCTGTCAGCGATCTAAAGAAGCCTCTACCTGGACGGCCGGTCCGAAACAATCAACTGCCCGATGACTTACACGTACATTTCGACCTTAAAAGACGTTGAGGCGGCCTGAGTTTTACGTCAGCAATGCGTCAGATTGCTGACGTAGAAGCCATCGAGTGGCCGGACGGCAGCTTCTTGCGTCGACGAACTCACACTCCCGACCCACAACAGACGCTCGCGTCTCGCCCTCGTGAACGACCGCTTTGCGCTTTACAACAGTCGCACCTGCACTTCGGACAAGCACGAAAAGCGGGGATGAAACGCAGAGTTTCAGAGTTCTGAGCAGATTGATCCCTTGGCTTCGTCTAACCTAAAGCTCGATTGTTAAAGTTACCAAACTTGTCTATCCCGGATATTGCCGACGACGTTTGACAATGCGTATGCGCGGACTTGCCGCATCCCGACTCGCCGTTGAGCAGCCCGACGCGGCAATTGAGGACCGTCCATACCAGTGTCTTTGACGTCGTCATCGCGTCCGATGAGCGTATCCGGTCCGGATGCGTGCACTGTGAACTCCTTTGGCTGGTCAAGCCAACTCACGCGCAAAGCGCCTGAACGAGACCCACAGACTGACGATCAAAAATCCCGCGACCCCAATGGCGATCGCCGTGATCGCCCAATTCGACAAGACGAGTTTTCGCTTGTTGCCCACAGGCAGCCAGATGGTCATCGACATCAGGCACAGGGACGTGAGTTTCGCGCCAAGACCTTCCGCCCCCGTGATCCAGTCCGTGAGGCGTTTGATATCCATATCGTGGTTTCCGTCGGCCAACTCGCGCGCGATGCACGCTCATGCGAGTGGCGTGGAATTCATTGTGTTCGCCGCGACGGCGCCGGTAGCGGCGGCGTTGCCCTCCTTGTTGCCAGGATGATTGTCGGCCACCTTCGCTCCGCGCGCGCCATCGAACGCAAAGGCACCACACGGACAACGGCCCTTTGCTTTCGCCGCCTTCTCCTTCCTTCTGCGTTCAAGCCACTGCGCGATCTTTCCCTCCGCAATCTTCGGATGCGGCGAGGCCGACCACACCGCAACCGAAATCGCCACGGCAATGATGAGACTGAACAGCATCACGCTATGCTGCGGATTTGTCTTCACACAATTGCCTTGCGGTGGAGCCTTCTTCGTCGGGTCGGCCGGGGCCGACAGCGCCGCAACGCGTGTTGACTGCACGCGTTGCAACTCGGCGCCCGGCACGCGCGCACTCTGCACCTGAGCGGTCACCTGATCGCGGCAGCCGTCGCCGGAACGGTGCATAAGATCGCCGCCGTAACCGCTTCCCCACAACCCCGCGCCGACGACTACGAGAATGCCGACCGGCCATTGCAGCCACAGCCATCGCACACTGAACGCGATCATCAGCACGAACGCGGCAATCAGTACCCACGCGACCGGCGCACCGGCTAACAGGGCGATCAAGGCGGCTACGACGAGCGTCGCAACGAACGCTCCGAGCATCAGGCGTGGCGCCTGGAACACGGACATCAGCACGCCATACGCGAGCAGCGCCCAGCCGACAGTGACGAGCACGCCCGGTAACGTTTGGCCTTCGGCGAAATCGGCCGGAGTCCACAGGAATTGCATGGCGACGATGGCCGCGCCGATGGCGAGAATCGCGCCGTGTAGCGCGGCGCTCGTGCGCGACTGGCGCGTCAGGCCGTTCGCGACGAAGAAGAAGCCAAGAATTGGCACGCGCACCGAGGAGAAGAGCCCGCTTACCGGCCCGAGATTTGATCCCGCGTTGGCGAGCGTCTTTTGCGTCGTGGCGAGCGTCTTCGCAAAGGTGCGCGTGAAGAGATCGGAACCGGCCTGACCCAGCAGCGTTTCGCCGCCGATGAGGCCATCCCTGAACACGGCCCTGCTCTCGTTCAGCGAAAACGCGCCACCCTGCGCTTCCTTCGCGAGCCGCGCGCGGCACGCTTCGCCCACACCGGAGGCATCCGCGCCATTGGACTGATCGTCGATCACCGCGTCATACACATTGCGGATTTCCTCCTGAAGAATCCCGTAATGCAGCCGCAATGTGATGGCCTGCGCGCACGCACTCAGCATGTCCGGCAAGATGCCTTCTTTCGAATCCAGGAAACTTAACTCTTCGTCGACGAGCGCATCGAACTCGGCCGTCCATGCCGCGTCTAGTTCGGCGTAAAGGTCCGCGCTCTTCACCGAACGCACTGCGATGGACTTGATGGCCTCCTTCGCGCCTTTCTTGTTGTTTCTGTAAACGCGCCACAGCCGCTCGGGGCTAAGCAGGATCTTGACGAGTCGCTCGGAACCATCGAAGCGGCCGTATAGCCAGTCGTTCGCGCGCCAGGACTTCTTGTAAAATGCGGCAAAATGCGCGAGTTGCAGGCCGAGCAGCTTGTCGCGTGCCGCTTCCATGCCGCCGAGCGGACTGCGCCCGTTGCCGCTGATCTGCACAAGTTCGATCAGCGAATCGTCTTCCAGATCGGAACGGTCGTTCAGCGCGAAGTTGATGACTTCGATCTGCAATAGCCGATGCACGACCGTCGTCGCCGTGTTTTGTCCGCCGGTTTTCGTCGGCGCGCAGAGAAAGCCGATTAACGCATCGACGCCTGCGTGTGAAGCCGAATCGATGTCGTTAAGCTTCTGGTCCTTCAGCGTGCTCACCGCCGCGCTCGCGACCGGGCACGTCCGCAGCACGGTCTCAGCGATTCGATACATGACGTTCGCGCACGTCTCGTTGCGTACGGCGTCGTCGACGGGCGAAAAAAGCCGCGCGAGCGTGTTTTCATCGCACGCCTGTTCGAGCGTCAGCCGATACGGCCGCTTGGGCGTATCGCCCGATACCTGTGCGGCGAGCGCATCGAGCTGTTTGCCGATTTTCCCGATCCATTGCTCATCCTCACACTTATGTAGACGCGTGAGTTCATCAACGCACGCATATGCTTCTTCCCACAGCCCGCGCATGACTTTCGCGGCCGCTTCCTCGCTGCGCGAGAATGCGCGGCTGGGCGGACGGTTGCCATCGGCCCATCCGGCGTTCCGCACCACGTTGCTCGGGTTGTACGACAGCGCCGCGTTGACATCCAACTTCAGATTACCGAGGCCTGCGATGTCGCGCAAACGCTGCGTGAGCCGCAACAGATTGAGCAGCACCTTCGCCGCGAAATCCACTGGAAGTTGGCCCCAGGCCCATTGTGCGTTGCGCGCGCATGGCCCTTCGCCGGGCGCATCGGCCCAATCCTCGCCGGTCGGCCATTGCGTGGGAATCCATCCGCTCCACGGCACGTTTCCGAACTTCAGGCGGATGGTCTGCGCGCCGTTCTTGCCCATGATGCTCACGACATCGTTGAGCCGCGTTTCCTTGAGCGCGGCGGCGGGCAACGTGACATTGACGAACGTATCGAATGTATAAGCGATGCGCCGCTTGCGATAAAGTTCGAAGAGCGCGCACGCCGTGGTTTCTGCATCGGGCGCGTTCTTGCCGGACGGATCGCGCGCCGACTTTAGGAATTGCCCAACGATATCCAGCACCTTGTTCCGGCGCGTGCGCACATGCGCGTTGTGCACCTGCACGTCGTTCAATTGGTCGATGATGCTCTGCGACTGCGGAATACCGAACAGGCTCGAACCGACGACCGCGCCCAGTTGCGGATCGGGCTCCGGCGGGCTCGGAATGTAAGGCGCGTTCGGACCGGTCTGCGCGGGCGGCGCGTTGAATGGATCGACCGCTTGCGCAGACTTTCCCGGATCGGGATTGATATACGCGATCACGCGCCGCACGCTGCGTCGCGTCTTCATCGCAAAGATCGAGCGCAGCGCGCCGCGAAACGGCTTGTTGTCGAGAATGCCGCCGTCAATCACGCAGCGTGACATGTCGGCGGGTTGATCGGTAATCGGTTTGTCGTTGACATCGAGCAGCTTGCCGAGATCGTCCGGCGCGCAGCTCGGCGGTACCTTCGAAGGCTCGAACGCGAACGGAAACGACGCCGTGGAGCGCGCGGCGCGCGAAAGCCATTGCACGAGCGTTGTGCGGTTATCGAAATGATTCACGCCGTTCGCGTGCTGAAATCGAAACCGCGCGCGATGATCCATATCGCCGACGGGAATACCGAGATCGTCCACAGTGCACGCGAGCCGGCCGCGCAACAACGTCGTGGTGAGACGCAGGTCGATAGGCATGGCTTCCGGCGCGTATCCGCACGGCTTGCTCGCCTCGGTCGCCTGATCGGTCTTCGCGAGCCGGCTAAAAGCCGCTTGGATCTGGGGCAGGAAGTAGTCGTCGCCGCGCAAAAGCGAGCCGGGATTTTTATCGAGTGGATTGCGCAGCAAGTCCTGAAACGCGCCCATTTTCATCCATACGTCGCGCAGCATGAAAAAGTCGCTGTCGTAGAGCAGAGCGAGCGAAAGCGCCGCGCCGTTGACGCCGCCCGCGCTGGTTCCGCTGATGACATCGACGCGCGCCACGCTATGCGTGAGGGCGAGCAAACCCGAATACACCGGATGCTGTTCCTTCACCAGCCGGTAGATCTCGCTCGTCACACCGCCCATCCACACGGCGAGACTTACTCCGCCATTCATGACGAGCGCGATCCGCAATTCTTCAAGATTGTCATCGTTCATTGCGCGACTCCGGTCGGTCGGGTCAAAAGAGCGGCGCGCCGCACCGTTCGTGCGGTCCGATAGAATGCCGTGCGCCGAATGCGGCGATCCGTTTCGCGGCATGCTTCCCGAGGCGCGCTTCGATCGGAATCCTAAGGTCGATGCTCAACTTTGCGCGTGAGAAGCCTAAGCAGGGCGACGGTGCCAAGAAAAGAGATTAGGTCAACCGGATGAACGGACAGGAGGAAAACGTTTGCCAGTGTGGGTTTGCACACCAACCTGCGCGCAACGCACGAACGCATGCGGACAGAGTTCGACCTCCGGCCAACAAAGTTGGCTCGAAATCGATCTCGACACCGGTACCCGTCCACCCTATTATCGAAGCCGACGCCACTCTCGACGAGCTTGTAATGAACGCACCAGATAATATTTCTGCGCCTTTCGAAGTACCCGTGTTCGTTCAGGAACGTTGCGACCACTGGGGGAAGCTCGTTGCGATTTATGGAGGGATTTACTACATCCTCGGTATTGGATCCGCAGTCGCTGCTGCAGGAGCGGCAGCAATCGGTGGCTACGCCCCAGCAGTTGGACAATGTCTTGCGGCCTTGGCGGCGATATTAACCACAGCATTCGGATTTATTCAGCCGCGGCAAAATTACCAGAAATTTCGCAAAGGATGGCGTGCGCTTGACAGCGAGATCATGAGATTCAAAGAGGGAATGGGCACGCGCGAGGATTTGATAAATACGGTGACGAGGATGGAGGCATTCTTCGATCGATACGAGGACGAAACGGAAAAGATTGGACCCAGGCATGCCGAAAGCGGCAATAGCACGCGATCAGGGGTTGAAGCATAAAGCGCTACAAATATTCAATTTAAGATCTTTCGAGATCGGGTCCACGGCAAATCAACAATCGGAATTAAGTAAAGGACATCGAAGCATACAACCTGTGTCTCGATGGTGAGTCGACCAGTGATGCACAAGCATAACGGGGGATACCGGCCGCCTGAATCAGCAAGCGGACGTAGATCGCCGAGAGGCTGCGTCGAGTCGTCGGCCTTAACAGACGTTGCGGCGGCCTGGGTTTCACGTCAGCAACGCGGCGGATTGCTGACGTAGAAAGCATCGAGCAGCGGGACGGCAGCTTCCTGCACTGGTGAACTCACACTCTCGACCCACTGCAGCCGGTCGATCCAGCGCGACGTATAGGGCGGCTTCCAAGGTACAACGGACGTTCGTGTAGTCGCGTTGGAAGACGAGAGTTCGGCTATTGCAGTCATTGGGGGCGCTGGGTTGTGCGTCAGCAATGTGGTCGAATGTTCCGCAGCGGCAATCCTGGGATGGCAAGCGCCGCCGACATCGTCCGGCTGCAAAACACTTGGCCTTGACGAAGTGATCGACTTCCGCTCATCCGAAGAAAAGTCAGCCGACGAAAGTGGACGTGCCAATGCGTTCAACTGGTGGCATTCCTGGTACTGGAAGGCAGCATGAGTATGAACGAACTGGTGCCGCGTCTACGAAACGCGACCAGACAAGAAACGGACGACTTCATACTTCCGCTATATCGCGATTTCCCGATCAAGCACCGGTCTGCGTTTGGCAATTGATCTCCCATTGAGGAGTAGATCGTTCGTGCCATCGCTAGACCTCGGACGCACGTACCTGTGGATTCCCTGTCCACTGGATTATGTCGCGTAGCTTATCGATTGGTTTGTGCCTGATTTGCTATTTGGCAGGCTTCGTATGCGACGTGTCATATGCGCTCTTCGCTTGCTTTATAACGTCTGCGGCCACGTCCCATCCACTCGAAGTCCCCGCAGGCTGACTCGTAACCTCGGCGCCACAGTCGCTCCTTAACGAAACGGTCCCTTTGTCTGGCAGCATAGTTGATTCGAGAAAATTCGGATCCGCCACGCGGACCGTCATAGACATTGATGCGCTCGAGGCCGGAGGGCTGGACGGCATGATTGGGTCCATCGCCGGCGGTGGATTATGAATCGGCTTTGGGGCATTCGCTGCAACCTTTAACATTGCGGGATTTCGATATAGCTCGGGCGCATGACTCAACGTAGAAATTGCCCTGTCGCGCTTGCTCGTGCCGATCTCATTCATATCAATATTTGATGCGGCCTGCGCGCCAATCGGCGCAAATTTCACCAGTGCCTCTCTGCATGAAGAGTAAAAAACGGCTGTCTCGTCCGATCCTAGGTGGTTGGCTGTAAATTCGTTGAATGAGATGGCGCCTGGCGACGGAGGGTAAAACGTGATTGAGATATGCCACAGTGGAGTCGCAGATCCGGCCGGAACATCGTATTGACAAACGCGGACGTCGTCCGATTCCTGACAAGCAGTCGGAAGACTCGCAGACAGAAATTGATCAACCGGAATTGAAATAGGGAACTGGATAGGACCTGGCTTTGGAGGGGCGCCGCCTCCTTTTATCAAAGAGCCAACGATACCCGCTGCTGCGTCAATGTACTTTATGCGGTTGTCTTCCACCGAGACGTCGACAGAATCCATCAGCATCGTACCGGGCTTGTACTTCATTGACAGGTGCGTCTTCACACCCCAAAACATGCTTGAACCAACGGCCGTAAAGAAGGGATCGGTCGCCCCGTCAACAAGAACGGCGGTAGCGGTGTAGCCGGAGTCTTTGGCATCAATATTAATGACAGTGTGCGCGAATTTAAATTTTGGAGCACTTGCTGACGTCGAGGTATCGCCTTTCTTAAGCATCGAATAGTTAATTGTCGGCGACGCGCACCCTGCCAACGCACAAATGGATGAGGCTGCGACCAATCGAGTCAGGAGCATGGTATACCCTCTCTGCAGTTCTACTCTGTTGAGCTACTTTGAAGATTAGAGGGAAGTCTCCTAAGTGTGACGCCAATGAAGCCTCTTATGCCGCCATTCGATGATCTACCACATTTGACGATTAGCCTGGGCACCGGAGGTTTCGCCGCGCCAAGGCAAGCTCCAAACGTTGGAATTCAGTTTCCACTCGTTACTCAACAGAAGGAATTCTGGTGTTGGGCCGCCGTGAGTTTGAGCATGCGAATTTTCTACCAGCGCAACGGCAACGGTATGCAGCAATGCCAACTTGCTCAAGCGGTCTTTCCAGGGCACGCGTGCTGTTCTCCAGGATATGCGTGCGATGAGCCCGCAGAACTTGAACTCGCGATGAAGCGTGCCGGAGTTAACGCAAACAGGCTCGATAGGGCCCTGAACCAAGCGGAAATTACACAACAAATCAATGACTCGCGGCCGGTCGGCGTGCGCGTCGCTTGGGACCCGCTCCACGGCCACTTCGTTTCTATATACGGGATATACGGGGGATCAGCCGGTGACGTATGGATTGAAGTCGCGGACCCCGACCCAGACGTGGGCGAAAAGTCGACGTTATTGACGTCGTTGACTTCTTGTTATCGAGGGACGGGATATTGGAGTAATAGCTATCTAACCGGCTAGCACATACCACCATGAAACTCACTTTCGAATCAGCGCCTGATGCGGCCAGCCACGCCTTGTGTAGCAAGATACCGGATGTTCTGAGAAAATCTAGCGCTGGCAGGAGCGCATTTGATGCGTCTGCTACCTCTATCGACGCATTGGGACCGTTTCCGCTTTATGTCGCGGATATCTCTGCGAGCGGGGCAATGTCGAAGCCGAAGTTCTTTGCGTGGCGATTCTTGCTCCTGAATGGAGAGCACGCGATCAGCGTCGCTGACGTTTCGAGTGTGGAGAAAGATCGCTTGGGGCTGTCGTCCGTTCATTTCGGGCGCGGAGCCAGAAAGACGCACGAGGGCATTCGGTTCGCTCAATCGGTCGCGGGCGGATCTGCCAGGATGAGGCTTCTTTCGATTCCAAGGATGCACATGCTTGTGATCTGGCTACTAGGAAGAGAGACTATCTTCGTTATGACTGACGCTTCAGAAAAAATAATAAAGCTTTCGAGATCAGAATTCCTCGCGACTCTATCTGAGAAGCACGAAAATCAGCGCCGTCGGCGACGGCTTACGAACTAGCCGATATGGCCGTCTGCCACCAATGTACGGTGGCTGCTCGCTCTCAGCTACTTTGAAGACACGGAGTGGCTTCTGAAAATCCGTTCCTAAGGGAAACATTGTCGCTCAACTATCGCATATAGTCTGTGTTGACGATGCATACATACCCTGTACGCTTTCGAATCGAATAAACCGATCCGCTTCGTCCGATCTTGCGATGAACTCAAGGCCGAATGTCAATTTTGAGGCTGGAACAGACGCCCGAGTGACCATATCGAAACATGGGTCCATAGCGGCTTTTGGCCGGCCAGTGACGGACGGCGATCGTCTGTAGTTGTTAAGGATTGTAGGACGCCAGCCCGCCGGCTTCCATGGATTTCGGGAGTAGTCGTTGATATGGCATGCTTGATCCGCGCCTGCCAGCGACAAAGGTTGGACCAATCGAAGGCAGCAAACGCAGCCGGCCGATGATGGTCTTCACATCGTTGGGAAGGTGATCGCGCATTGCCCGACTTGCCACCGCGCACGCTCTTGGGGTGCGGCGAAATATAGCTGAGGGCACCGCGTGTCGGGAAATCGGCAGAGTTGCAGACGGTGGCGTTGGCGCGTACCTTGTCAACTGAGATTGGGATGGCGAGCTGATCACGTGCAGGACGTCCCTTTCGAAGGGTAACCATTTTTCGGCGGAGGACCTTTCCAATGATGATTGACCGCTCGGAAATATCAAAAGAAATCGACAGAGAGTGCCGGGACACTCGATATTCGACCAAGGCATGGAGCTTCGCGTACTACGGCTTCATGTTCACCGCCGCGGTACTCAGCGGGGCTGCAGCCGTAATCTTGAAGATCAATGCGCTATTTCATCTTGACGAGGCTATTCGGAGCGATCTAGCAGCGTTGTTTTCGATGATCGCGTCGGTGATCGGGGTGGTCGCAACGACGGGCAACTTCGCGAGCAAGTGGAGTGCGAGCCGGATGGCGAGAAGCGCGCTTGAGCAATTGCGCATCCGCATGCTCGACACGGAATGCGATCTGTCCGCAGTGCAAGACAAGCTGATCCAGATCCGCGCAGACAAGGATTATGTCTTCACACAGCAAGCAACAAATCCGTTGCCTGACCGATCGCCGATTGCGCGCGGGTTCGGAACTCAGGTTGTGTCGGGCGAAATGGCGGCGAACCCGGCCGCGGCTGCGCCGGGGGCTCCGAAAGCAACGTTGCGAGTGACGCCAAGCATTGGATCCGACGCCGGATTAGGCGATCGTGCCGCCTTCGACACGCCGCACGCATCATAAATGCAACGCTTGTCCGGCGTGTTTTGGTCGGGCACGAACAAGTTTACCGATTAGTTTGCGGTCGCGGTTATTGATCGGCTCTCCGCGTATGCGCGTCCTCGCATAAACGAGCCGCTTACTACTCGATTGCGGTAGTCCATCGCGCCGAGTGGGACGATTTCGTACCGATCGCAGCCAAATGTTTGCGGTCCTTATCAAATACGGAGCGGATAGTGGAGATTCTGCCGATGACGCAATGATCGCGAACCGAATGGCCGCTTCCTAGCCGGAACCCACTCCTAAGTGTCCGAACGCCGGTGCCGGGGAATGACGCTTCATGGCCGATGTCACACGCAGTTGTAAATTAATACAGCAACGCGTTTAGGAATTGATACACCTCGTTGTAGGGTTGCTCTTTTTGGGCGGCCCGTGATCAGCTACGAGGAGTATATGGAAATCGAGATTCTGCGTCGTCAGGGAAACAGCCTGCGAGACATCGCGGTAGAGACCGGCATGGCCGTCAACACGGTTCGGAAATATCTGGCATTGGGTCCTCCGCATCGCAAAGTGCGTGAGCCCGTCGTGAGTAAGCTTGCGCCGTTTAAGTCGTATCTTCAGGGCCGGGTCGAAGCAGCAAAGCCAGACTGTATCCCGGCGACGGTGCTCAAGCGAGAGATTGAGGAGCGCGGCTACAAGGGCGGATTGCGACAGGTGCAGGACTATCTGCAGAAACTTCGACCCGCTGCGCGTCCCGACCCTGTAGTCAGATTCGAGACCGAGCCGGGCCAACAGATGCAGATGGACTGGATCGAGTTTCGTAAGCCGGGGCACAAGCTCGGCATGCTCGCGGCGTTCGTCGCCACGTTGGGCTACAGCCGCGTAAGCTACGCGGAGTTTGTCACCGACATGCGTGTTGAAACGCTGCTGGCTTGCCACGTGCGGGCATTCGAGGCGTTTGGAGGCGTCACCAGAGAAATCGTGTATGACAATATGAAAACGGTAATCCTGAAACGCGATGCATATGGCAAGAAACAGCATAGATATCATCCAGGATTCGCCGACTTCGCTAAACATCACGGGTTCGTGCCTCGCGTCTGCAAACCATACCGTGCAAAGACGAAAGGCAAAGTCGAGCGTATGAATGGTTATTTGCGCTACAGCTTCTGGGTCCCGTTGGTCTCAATGCTTAAACAAGCCGGGTTGACAGCGGACTGTGGCCTTTGCAATGAGCGTGTCAGGCGGTGGCTGCGTTGCCAACGTTCGTCTTCATGGCACCACGAAACGCGTACCAGCTGAGGTATTGCTCGAAGAGCGCCCACATTTGCTGCCGCTGCCGGCACCGTACGTGGGACGGTCGGTCCGAACTGGAGCGACGCCGCATGAGCAACCGAAACCGGTATCGCGGTATGCAACGTCGGAATGGGAAAAACCGCTGCAGCATCCGTTGTCGGTCTACGATGCCTTCAGCCGAACGCAGGAGGTGAACGCATGACGCCGCAGCTCGAGCGCCTGACCGTGTTGTGTAAGCAACTCAACCTCCTGCATTTGCCGACGCAGATTGCGCACCTTGGACAAATGGCTGCGAAGCGCGAGCTTGGCTATCTCGACTTCCTCGAACACGCGTTAAAAGATGAAGCGATGGCTCGCACGGAACGAATGCGCCGGTTGCTGACCCGTCTCGCCGGCTTCCTGGCGATCAAGACGCTTGATGATTTCGATTTCGAGTTCGCACTCGGCGTACCCAAACCGCTAGTTCTCGAGCTAAGCAGCCTAGCCTTTGTGGAGCGTGCGGAGAATGTCGTACTGCTCGGACCTAGTGGCGTGGGTAAAACTCACCTCGCATTGGCACTTGGATATCGTGCAACGCAGGCCGGGTTCCGGGTTCGCTTTATCACCGCCGCCGACCTCCTGATGCAATTGACGACCGCGTTGCGGCGTAACCAGTTCGAGGAAACCATCAAGCGCATCACGAAGCCGTACAGACTTCTGATCATTGATGAGATGGGATACCTGCCAATGGATCGGGAACAAGCGAACTTACTCGTCCAGGTCATTGCCAAACGATACGAAACGGGCAGTCTCGTCCTCACCAGTAATTTGCCGTTCGGTCAGTGGGATCAGATCTTTGCCGACGACGCGACGCTCACTGCGGCGTTGCTCGACCGGCTGCTTCATCACGCACACGTCGTGCCGATCTCCGGTGAATCGTATCGGCTAAAGGAAAAACGTCAGGCCGGGATGATCAACAGAATTGCGCCGCCGAACCTACACGACGGGGACGACATCAAACGCAAACGCAGTTCGAAGGAGGTAGCACCCAGCCAATAACTGCATGAGTAGGTGTATTAATTTCCAATTGCGTTTGCGTACGAAGCTGTATCAACTTGAGATTGCGTTTGACAAGGATATTCGGGCACCGCCAAACGAAAGGGGCGGAAACAGACAAACCGAACCTAATGCTCCCGCGCCACAACTCGACTCTACCGAGAGCACCAGTTCCGTGCTCGTTCCACGTAGCTGACATTGGAGTAGTCAACGGCAGCTTTCCGACGAGGTGGGGGAATGCGCACTGCCGGCCAGCGTCAGCCGCCAGCGAATGCTGCAGCGTAGACATCCCGATGTCTCCTTGGGTCAGCAAGGAGTCGATCGATTCGAGATTCTACTTCAGGCCTGAGGAACAGTTTGATCGGCCGACTTTCTGATTGAGCATTTTGCTGGTCTGAGCGTATTTCCTTTTATGTAACATGCCCCCGACGGCACAGTCGCGTCCTCATCGAGCTTGAGAATTACTCTGCTTGAAAAATCGATCCTCTCCGGTCAGATTGCTTGGGTGCTGGCGGGTGGTACCACACAACGAGCATTGCATGACCCCGCATGGATCCTTGCGACGGAAAATAAAACAGGTCTATGCGCCTCGCGTCTTCCCGGCCGCCGCTCCTTCGACAATCGATCAACGCCCGCGCGACGGCAGGGTTAGCAGCATGAGTTGTACGCTGCGGTTGCTCTGGCTGTTGACCGCCCGCCCGGTGAGGGTCGGAAGGTCGGTCTCGGGCAGCTCGGTGACGAAGATCCGCGATGCGGCGATTCCTCCTTCGGCGATCAGGGCGCTGCGCACGGCCCCAGCGCGCCGGGCCGCAAGCCCCCGATTGACCGTGCGGCCGCCGCGCGTGTCGGTGTAAGCGAGGGCCAGTACGCCGATGTCGGGATGGCCGCGCATGTAGTCGCGCACCTTCGCGAGCTCCGTTATGCCCTCGATCGACAGCACCGCCTTGCCGGTTTCGAACAGGATCGGATTCACTGCCGGCAGCGCTGCCACTGGCGGCGACGGCGGTGGCAGCGCGGGGGGTGGTTGGACTACGAAGATCTGCGCAACCGGGACTTCCTTCTTGTCCTCCTTCTTCTGTCCAACGGCCCAAGAGAACACGCCGATCGCAACCAGCGCCGCGAAGCCCAGCACGAAGGCTTCGTTGCAGCCCTTTACGATCCGATAGCGCAGGCGGGTGTATGCCGCCCACTGGTTGACGTTGCCGAGGTCGTCCTGGAGGCTGTCGTAGATCTGGCGCCGAATATCGATCAGGTGCGTCAGGTCGGGCCCATTGACCGCTTCCGCCCACCGCTCATAGGCTTGATTAGCCGCCGTTTCGAGGTCGTCGACCCACTCCATGCCGTCCCGTAGCAGATTGCGGTGCCGGCGCTCGAACTCTCGACGCAGCGCCTCGAGCTCCTCGCGGTCGGCAGGATCGTAGATCGCCAGGTCAACCTGCCGACGCAGCGCGCTTTGGTAGACAAGATCGGGCTGCAGCACGCGCAGCAGCAGCACAATCGCCTTCCCGACCAGCCACACCGCAGCGACCAGTCCGACCGTCGCTAAGGACCAGCGGACGGTGGCCGACGCGGGGTCTAGGCCGCCGTAGCCGGTGAACGGCGTACCGGCGAGAAGCAAACCAGCGATGCCGCCGAAGATTCCAACCAGGGTCTTGACGTTGTCCCGCAGGTTGGCCTTCGCGGTCGTGTAGATGTCGGTCGAGGCCACTAATTGCTCACCGCATTAATCGCCGTCGGGCAGCCGGATTAGGCGCACCGCATCCACGTCGATGGAAGTGCTCTCGACGATGCGGCGTAGATTCTCAAGTTGCCGCGGCGTCGTTCCGCTCCAGGGTGTCACGCCAACATTGACGATTTTCAGGCCGTTGGCGGTGATGTCGAGCTGCGATCCGTCCTGCGAGAGAAACCGCGCCAGCTCGTCGTCTGCCATGTCGTCGATGCGCTCTAGGCTGTGCACGTGTACGCTAGGATCAAACCGCGTCCAGTCGAAATCGAGTGGTCCGCGCTTCTTATCGGAGATAATGGCCATTACGCCAGGACTCTGCTGCGGCCGCGGCGGGATCGGCGTCGTTGCGACCGGTGTACCACGTCCGTGATCGGGATCCGGATTGGGAGTCGTCGCCCCCGGCGCGGGCGCCCTCGGCGCGGGAAGTCCGGGCAGAAGGACTTCAATGAACTCGTCGCCGCACTCGATTTCGATAGTATTGCGCGGCGTGAAATTGTACTTGATCGACATGACACCTCCGTTTCGGGTCAACGGGTATCGAGCGGCCGGGGCGTCGCCCCAACTCGCCGAATGGGATTGGGGGGCGCGCCCGCCAATCCGATCTCGGGCCAAGGAAAGCATAGGTTAAGGAGGCCGGATATTCAGGGCGGTACCACCCGCAACGTTAGGTAGCGCACACAAGACCAGAACAACTGAAATCTGCTGGCTACTCTACGAATTGGACTTAACTCCAAACTATCTGCCCTCGCTTCCAACGTCAGAAACAGCAAAATGCTGCTGTCGATCCGTCATCTTGTTGTGTCCGCTCGGCGATGAGAACCGTACTGCCGATAGTTCAAAGTCAAACGAACCGCCGATTCAAAGCTACTACTTCAGCAGCCTTGTTGCGAAGAGGAAAGGTGACACGCCTCGCCGGTTCCGAATTAGGCGAATCTCGACGCCAATACGCCAATGTCGGCTAAAGAGGCTGATGACGTGCCCTCAATTGACTGTACGGAATGACCGTTCCGCTCTGATAGCCTCCCTTGCTACAACAACGACTCGACCGGCTGCTCAGGGTCGAGAGTGTGAGTTCACCGATGCAGGAAGCTGCCGTCTGGCTGCTCGATGCCGCCTACGTCAGCAATCCGTCACAATGCCGACGTAGAACCAAGCCGGCGCCAACGACCGCTCCGGCCGATGAACTGCCATCGGCTCTGCTGGGTTCAGTGGCCGCCTCTAAAATGCAACGGACGCTCGAATGTACAACTGCGTTTCCCGGTGAACGTCGCTTCCAGGCCGACCTCTGCCCTACGGATGATCGGCCGTACCCGACCCTATGGTGCCCGGGGATGACCTCCCGCGCGATCGGCGGATTGCAAAGTACTGCGAACATTCGCGCCGGCGATTCGATGGCGAGTTTTCGGCCTGAGCGGGTACTGACCACACTGCATCAACGCGGGCGAATGACCCCTTTGGGGCGCTCCGCCATGTGGCGCCGATCGGCCAAAGGACTAAACCGCTCGCGCAGTGGGCCCTCCGTTTGAAGCATGTGGTTTTTCGAAGGTACTCGGCTTGGTTTCCTATGTTGATTGATGAGGCGATCCACCTCGTTACTCGACAGGAGCCGAGCCATGACGACATCCATCGAAGTTATCAGCCCGTTACGCCAGCGCATGATGGACGACATGCGCATGCGTCGCCTCGCGCCGACCACGCAATCCAACTACCTTCGCGTCGTACGCGAGTTCACAGCCTTCCTCGGACGCTCGCCGGACACCGCGACCGTTGAGGAATTGCGACGCTACCAGTTGCATCTAGTTGACCGCAGCGTGTCGCCAGTCTCTCTAAACGCCGCGATCACCGGGTTGAAGATCTTCTTCGGCACCACGCTCGGTCAAGAAGCACCCCGCTGAGTTTCGTACCCCTGCCTAATGCGTCAAACAGCGCATGGTGGCGAGCGACCGGCGTCTCAGCTTCCAGATTCATGGTGAAGCGTGCCCACGCGCCGCCGGTTGAAGCCAAGCGTCGCAATGAACGCATACAGAGAATGGGTACCTCTGCTATACACAACGAAATCGCCAGTCAACGCCATCAGAAGCACGTTATGGTTGATCGGTTAATTCGTCAGGGCATTGAAGTGGTTAACTTATTGTTTTGTTGTCGAAGCGCAAGTGAAGGCTGAAAACAATGTTCACGCACGCTGCCATCATTGGGGGGCACTACGCTATGTGACCGAATGGCTCTGAAAAGCAGTCTCCGCGCTTGCGATCCTCGAGCGCTGGACCGGTGGGAAGTGTGACTCCGCCGAAATACAAAACCCCAATTCGTCCGCGTCGTACTACGAGCATCAGCAGCCTGCTCGATTGCTGCGTACGTCCGGATCACCTCAGCGTCGACTTTACCTGATCAACTGTCATCGGTGCAGTCACAGAACGGCCGTAGTACTTCGGATAACGGACACAGAGATCGGCTTGGCTCGAAGGGCAGTTCAGGGTCTGGTTGCGACCATTTCCCAAAGCGCAAAACCAATCTCCCTTCACTGAAGAAGAGATTGGCATCCACGTCGTAGCCAAAGGGCTCCGTACGCGAGCGCTCCCTGCAACCCCTCGCCTGAGAGCGCAAAGGATTTGCAAACCGAGCAAGCGTTTTGGTGTTTTAATAGAGTTAGTGAGTGGGTTGCGGTCTTTGCTAGGTCGCACGCTCTGTAGTTGGAAACCAAAATGCCGGACACATGGTGGGCAAATGAAAGCGAAGTTAAACGTGGTGAAGGGGCAACGAGGGACGTGGAGCATTACTGCGTCGGATCAAAGTTCCGTTTCAGGTAGTTTTCGATCGAAGGCTGACGCGGTTGCGCAAGCCCGCTCACTGTCTTCACCCGATAAAGTTGTTGTTCGCAACTCCGCCGGTCAAGTGATTCGGCCGCCAGCTGTTAAGACATCACAAAACGCGGCCGTCATGCGCGCGGCAGTCTTTGAAGTAATTCGTGACAGAGCAATAAAGCAGACAGCACAGTCAAAGGGAAGCCATACACAATCCCGCGCTCGTACTCAGAATAAGGCGAAGTGATCTCGCTTACAAATATAATTTAAATTGACAAACAGAATGGCAAAGCCCGCGAATTTTGAGACCAACGTTTTCATTAATTGTCCATTCGATAAAACGTACACGCCGATTCTGGAAGCAATTACATTCACCGTTCTCGCATGCGGGTACACGCCGCGCTCCGCTCTCCAAGAACGGGACGCTGCCGATATAAGACTTGAAAAGATAAAACGGCTAATAGACGCAAGTCAGTTTGGAATTCACGACATATCACGTACGGAACCGGACGCTGGCTCCGGACTGCCGCGCTTCAACATGCCTTTTGAGCTAGGGCTGGACATAGGCGCTCGCCACTATGGGGCAAAGCATCTTCAAGAAAAAAAAGTATTAATTTTCGATCGCGAGCGCTATCGCTATCAGCAATATCTTTCCGATATCGCCGGACAAGATATTGCAGCGCACGAAAATTCCTATTTAAACGTAATAAATAAAATACGGGCCTGGCTCAACAGTTTCCGTCCGCATGACGTATCACCGTTAATCGGGCCTAGAAAAATCGCAAATCTTTATGAGCAATTTAAAAAAGACTTGCCAGCCATATGCGCGAAAGCTTCCCTAGATCATAATGATCTCGATTTTGGCGATTTACTTTATTTTTCTGGAGAGTGGATTGTCTCAAGCGCCTAGTATAAATATGTTTCACAATTCATGATTTAGTATGCTCTCCTGACCGGCACTCTCTCTGTTCCTCGCAATTATGGAAAAAAACGAAAATAAGGTGCGCGACTTGACCATCAATTGGGAACGGGCAATATTCGTTGACTCGCCCATTGACGACGATTTGGTTAAGCGACTAACGCCAACAATTCTCCAGTTGAGACAAGAAAGCCAAGAGCCGATCACCGTTGGCATTGATAGTCCTGGCGGCTCGCTCGAAGCATTGGAAACATTGGTCGGGTTACTCAAAGGTCCGAATCAAGATGGAAATGTGGGGAAAATTATCACGGTCTGCACGGGTAAGGCATATAGCGCAGCGGCCAACCTTATGGCGTTCGGTGATTGGTCGGTTGGACTCAAGCATTCCAAGATTCTGTACCACGACGTACGGTACATCGGCATTGAGGATTTGACTCCGGAAATCGCAGCCCGAACCGCAGCTGAACTTAAAGAACATAACGAACGATTTGCCCTAAGACTTGCCGACGAGATTGTTTACCGGCTTGTATGGAATTACGTAAGCTTAGAGGATAAATTCGAAGATTCCCGTAAGCGTTACCCTGTCACTACAAAGCGATATACGGAGCATCTCGGGCCTCGCGCAGAAATTCCTAAGGATGTGGCCGCTATTGACATGGTAGGGTTTTCAATAACTCTGTACAGACTCCTGTCTCGCGCTAGTGAAGTTATTGTACAGAAGGTAATGCGTACTATTGCGGAATGGAGCAAGCTGACCAGCATTGCTGCCCAAGCAAATTGCTACGGTGAAGACGGCTTATTGACCGGAACAAAAAAACTTTTTACGAAGCTTGCCAGCGACGGCAATCAGATTGAAGAAAAATTCTCGCGTCATGAGGATCAGCTTAAACTCTTGCTGTGTGTGGCGGCGTCAAGCGCCGCCAATGACAAACGATCGAACTCTGAGTCATTCGAGGCGTTCTATGAAAAGATGATGGCGAGCTTTTGGGCTATTCATACGATGAACGATTCCAAACACGCTAATCGCATAACAGCCTTAATGAAGAGCATTAGCCTTTTATTCAAAAATAGTGTCGAATCAAAAGGTGATTCATCGAAAGTCGAGGAAAATAATTCCATAGATAGACATCCCTATGCGCAGCTTTTTTGGTTTTTTTGCGTTGTGGTTTGTCGGGAATTGTGCAATGGCGATCACCTGCTCACTCCGCGGGACGCACAATTACTTGGATTGATTGACGAAGTCGCTGGCGGCACGACACTGCAGTCGCGACGGGAATATTGGCTTGAGGTAGAAGAAAATGAATCGAAGACTGAGTAGTTTTCCGATAAACTTACGAATCGGATGTCGGTATCCTGTATGAATCGTCGAACTATAGTTAATTGCTAAAACGCGTTCTTTACGAGCGCTTTTTATCAAGCGTGTGCCGAAATCAGCAAAAACCACTTTCTGTATCGATCGCGCATAAATGCCCGCTTTGGAGAAGTGCGAACGACCGTTCCGGATCGATCACGTCCAATCATAGAAACGGGTGGCACAACGCCGGCCCAAAAACTCTACTAACGGTCTAGTCGGCTGGTATCTTCATCACAGAACAATGGACCTGCCGGTAGCGGCGAATTGTCATCAGAGAGGTGACAATGCGGTCGGGCTAGACGAGAGAGAGGCGGAGAAGGGCTTTCGCGTCGCGGAGTGCTGAGCCTGTCAGCAAATCAAAAATTGCCTACTTTGTTCGACGTTGCTGCACACAAGTTGATGAGCGCGAGTACGCCACTCCGAGCGAGCGGCTGGGGGATCACTCGTCGATACGCACAATGGCGTCGTCTACACCGATGCGGCCCCGCGCAAGCACCTTCGCCGTTATACCCCCAAAACCGCGCGTGGCGTTATATCCTCCAACGCCAAGCGTTTCCTCAAGGCGCGAGCAGGGATGACACTCGCCTGTCATCTCCAGCACCGCATCACCGATGCGGAACTTCCAGTCTTTCAACGCCATTAGATTGATGCCGCGCGTCACCAGATTGCGACGGAAAATTTCTGGCGCGACCGTCTCAAGCCCAAGGTGACTTGCGATGGCCACGAGACTCTCAGCCTGGATGAGCGTGACTTGTCGTCTTCCTGCATCGCGACTGTAGTGATCGCCTTCCAGCCCGACGTGCGTGTCCAAGACGGCTTCGTCGACCGGGCACATGGCCAAACGCCGCTCGGGCCGCACGCCGATCCAAATGAGCACACCTGACTTGACGGGCGCATTAAAGAGCCGGGTGAGCGAAGACTGTGGGTTGAGCGGCATAAATTGGGTGGGCGTGGAATTGAGTGAAGCGTACTAGGCCGCCTTGAATGCATCCCGGAACTGTCGAGCGCGTTCAACCTCGTCGCTGTGCAAATAGGTCGACGTCGTCGTTATAGACGCATGACGCAGGTTATCCCGAACTGAGGTCAGTTGCGCGCCGCGTGTAAGCGCATGGGTCGCGTGCGTGTGCCGCATCCAGTGCGGCCCAGCCAGTCGCAGTTTTACCGCGAACGCCGGTTTCTCCGCCTCGATAAGGGCCGCTGTCGTCTCAAAAAACCGTTTCATAATTGCCCACAGCCGCACGGTGCTCAGCCCTTGGCGATCGCTTTCATTCAGGCCGGCAATCAACGCGGTCCCCGGTGTCCAGCGCTCGGGCGAGACCGGTAAACCGCGCTCCACCAGACAGCGCTCCAGCGCCCTGCGAGCGAGAGGCGGAAGCGCGACTTTCCCCGCTTTCTGGCCCTTGCCGACAAGTTCAACCCAATGATCTCCCTGTGCATCGGTGCGGATGTCTTTGAGCGACACGTTCACGAGCTCGCTTGCGCGCAGCCCTGTGGCGTAGCCGAAATCCAGCACAAAGCGCAGTCGCTGGGCCGCTGCTGGTTTCCAGCCATACGACCACTCGAGCCCGTCGGCAATGGTCCGCAACAGTTGCCATTCACCTTCGGTGAATGCGTGTGACGCATCAAGCGCGGCGCGCTCCGTACCTTTCACCTTCACACCAGAAAACGGGTTCGCCAACACATACCGTTGCTCGATCAGCCATCGGTACAGCGCGCCCAGCACCATCAGCGAATAGGCCACCGAGCGGGGTGCCAGGTTGCCCGTGAAGGGCCGCCACTGAGGTGACGTACGAGCGCGCGTCGGACCGATCCATCGATCACGGGGCGTGGGCCTGCGCAAAAACGCGCGATAAGCAATGGCATCTTCGGTGGATAAAGACGAGAGCGCCCGGCCTCGTTCGACGATCGCCCAGAGAATCAGGCGTTCGGCTTCTTTCCGATAGGCCCGTTGGGTCGAGGGCGACTCGTGCAGCGACAACCACGTTTGCACTGCGTCATAGTCATTGTTTGCGTCGAGCGCGCAGCTTTCTCGCGGCGCTCTGAAGACGCCACATGATCCGTCGATTTCGTGCGGGAGTCGCACGTTCTCCCAAGGAACCACGATGGGCGACGCCGTGGACTCGATTAATGCGCGGGCGCGATCGGTGAGCGCCAGGTGGGCGGCAAAGAACGCTTCAATCTGTTTGGCGCTGGCTTGTCCAAGCTTGGGAATGGCTGTCCACCATTGCTTGCGGCGTGGAATGCGAAGCGTCAGTTCGGCGAGCGTCGTGATGCCGTGAGCGTGAAGCGCGTGGACAGCGCGAGGCGGCAGCCAGCGGGCGATGTCGTCAGTGATCGAAGGTATCGCCACAGTTGCGACCCGAAGGGCCTCAATGCCTTTGGCAACAAGCCGTGCGTGTTTGACGCGTTCGGCTGTGCGGTGATCGAAGAGTTTGGCAAGGTCGTCGCGATGGCGGGCGAGGGCGCAGCGCACGAGTTGGCGCCGAATCTCACTGAGCACGCCGCGTGCGGATGTGCCGTGGGTGAGCCGATGAGGAAGGTAACGAACGACGGCCTCACGTGTGGGCACACCTTCATACCAGCATCGCAAGGCGGCAAGTGCGTCGTCACCGGGCAGATCGATAGTTTGTCCCGATAATTGGGGACAGATCAAAGGTTCGTGCGTTTCCATAAGCACGAGTTTAGCGTAAAGGAACAGCTATTAGGATAAGGATAGTTATCTTAATAGCACTGAAATTTATCTTCTTCCTTCGCAGTTTTCATGTTTGACCATATACCAAAGTGGCTTATGAGCCCACTCAGCGCTTGTTCAACACGGCGCGGTTACTGCCTATTGCTTATAAAACAGAGTAGGTCACTTACCAGAGAAAAACGAGTTTTCTAAGCCAAAGGTTTTATTGCAGAGGCGCGAATGGCATGCGTAGGCCTTCGTCGTTGCCAGCCACGACCAACGTCGATCTTCCCCACGCCAACGATATTTACGCTGATAATGTAGCTACTCCGTACAAAATACGAGGTGGCAATGTCGAGCGTGGTTCACAACCTTGAAGCGAAGACATCCAGATGGACCAACTGGGCCGCGTGCTTTGTGACAATCTTGATGCTCGCAACGGCATTCGCTGGGGCTTACGGGACGCAGCGTCTGTACAGCAGTGAAGCGGAAGTGGCAAAGTCGCACCGTTTGCATATCGGGTTAGAACGGCTGCTTTCGCTGCTGCGCGACGCCGAGACGGGCCAGCGCGGATACCTGATAACGGGTCGAGACGAGTATCTTGCGCCGTACGTCGACGCTACAAGCAAGGTCGGTACGCAGCTCGATGAGCTGACATCTCTTGTAAACGATGATCAGCCGCAACAGCGATCTTTGGCTGCATTGCGGGAAATTACGGAGCAGAAGCTCGCAGAACTCGAGTCGGTTATCGCCGCTCGGCGCACAAATGGATTCGGTGCCGCGCAGTTGCTTGTTCAAACCGACAAAGGGCGCGTGCTGATGCAACGCGCGCGTCAGAAAGTCGGCGAAATGGACGCCGCCACTGAGGCGCAACTCGCGACCCGTCGGGCAGCGGCGAAGAAGGTTCGAAATACTGCAATATTTATCGCGGTTTTTTCAGCCTTAGTTACGATCCTCACGTCGGCCTCGTTTGCCGTCTGGATGAGGCGGCTCGCGCGAGCGCGCGGTACTGCGATCGACCAGTTAAATGATCAAAAGGAACTGATGCGAGTCACGCTTGACAGCATCGGCGAAGGCGTCGCGACAACCGACGCCGATGGTCGTCTGAGATCGTTGAACCTTGTTGGAGCGCAACTGACAGGGTGGGATGAATCGAGCGGGATTGGCTGCCATGTTGAGGAAGTGTTGAAGCTGGTCGACAACGAAAATCCCGATGAGGTAGATTGTCGACTTGAGGGAGCAACGACCGCAAGTCGCAAACTTAAACTGAATAGCGTCACTCTCATTTCAAAAGACGGCACCCAAACCGGCATCGACTGTAGCGTAGCACCCATGGTGGACGCCGGAGGACATCGAATAGGTTCCGTCATCGCCTTTCGCGATGTAACAATGAGAATACGGCATGAACAGGAGTTAAGAGACAGCGATCGGCGCAAGGGAGAATTTTTGGCTGTCATGTCGCATGAATTGCGCAACCCGGTTGCTGCCATTCAAGGGGCTCTCGAAGTACTTTATCGCTCCGATGACCGGTCGAGCGAGCAGACGCAACTCTACGCCTTGATGACCAGACAGGTGCGCCAGATGGTGAGAATCATTGACGATCTGCTGGATGTCGTTCGCATATCAAAGGGACAACTCGAACTCCAGAGGGGCGTCGTCGATCTTCGGGTCGTGGCTGAGAACGCGGCCGAGACGGTGCGCCCTATCCTCGACAAGCGGCACAACATGCTGGTGACCGAATTTGCACGAGGCCTGCCGTCGTTTCATGCCGACGGAGCGCGTCTCTCGCAAGCGGTCGCGAATCTGCTTGTCAACGCGTCCAAGTACTCGGCTCCTCGGTCGACGATTCGTCTCAGTATCGTTGTTGAAGCACAGCACATTGCCATATCCGTCGAAGACGAAGGTATCGGGTTGTCCGCGGATGATACAGAGCGCATCTTCGAGATGTTCGCTCAGGTAGGCCGGACAAATGACCTGTCGAAAGACGGCCTCGGAGTAGGCTTATCGCTGTGTCGGCAGATCGCTTTTCTGCATGGCGGTCAGGTGTCGGCCACGAGCGCGGGCCTGGGTGCTGGCAGTGTGTTCACCATCAGCTTGCCGCTAAGTGATACGGTCGTGAGTGCGCCCGAGACTGAGATTGCGGCGAAAACTCTAATTGCTGAGCGCTCAGGAGTACGCGTGCTTGTTGCCGATGACAACGAAGACGCAGCCGAAGCACTCGCGACACTCTTAAGGCTAAGCGGCTGCGAAGTCAGCGTGGCACATGACGGCGAGCAGGCAAGCCGGGTAGCCGCCAACGAACAACCAGATATCGCACTGCTGGATATTGGAATGCCAAAGCTAACCGGGTATCAAGTCGCCCAACAAATCCGCGCTCAATCATGGCCTAAACGGCCGTTACTGATAGCAATCACGGGCTGGGGTCAGCCGGAAGATCGACGAAATTCTGCCGCGGCGGGCTTCGATAAACACTTTACAAAACCAGTCGACTTCGAGACGCTGGCGCAAGCAATCGCAGAAGCCCATGAAGCATCGCAAGCATGAGCAGATTGGTGATGCCGCTCCGGACTAGGCGACCCACTCTATGCTGCTTGTCTCTGTCTCTTTTGTAGCTCACAAAATCTTGAGCGATCAACTGCTGGAGATGTGACTTAGCTGCACGTGGCAGCGCGAACATCGATCGACCGGTGGCAGACGGCACTATGACATCGATTCTTAGGCGTTCCCGCTTTGGCGATAGCGCGCTTGCATAGGGAAAACCGGTAGGTGATTCCTATTGAACTGACCGCGAATGTGGCTTACAGTCCGCAAAGCAGTGAAGAGGCGAAAACTGTCGAGTCGACCCCCTCAAAATGTAAGCGCTTACATTTTGAGGGGGTTGGATCTGTTTGTTAGGCCTATCTAAGACCGCTAGCAACTCAGAGCCTTCATCTGCTGGCTTAGGAAGGGCAGGCTGGTGTTTCAGCACCAAATACCATAACGCTGGAGAGTCATGAAATACGGAAAGTATCGATATGTTGTTGCAGGGCTGCTTTTTGCGGCTGGCGCAATCAACTACATGGATCGAGCGGCGCTGGGCATTGTCGCGCCGATCATTGTCAAAACATTGGATCTTTCGCCCTCCGAGCTCGGCCTCATCTTTAGTAGCTTTTTCATTGGATATTCGATCTTTTCCTTTCTTGGCGGTTACTTCGCCGACAAATGGGGAACGTTGACCGTCTTTACTTGGGCCATGGGTTTTTGGTCTCTGTTTTGTGGATTGACTGCGGCCGCCACGGGTTTCATGTCGCTGCTCTTGTGTCGTATTGGTTTCGGAATTGGCGAAGGGCCAATGAGTTCGAACACCAACCGCACGATTTCGAACTGGTTTCCACGTCATGAAACCGCGTCGATGATCGGTTTCACATTTTCCGGCCAGACCATTGGTAACGCAATTGCAGGACCAATAGTTGGTCTCGTTGCGGTAAGTTTTGGCTGGCGCACCTCCTTCATTGTTATTGCCGCGTTGGGTTTTATCTGGCTGCTGGTCTGGCGCCTCCTGGCAACCAACAAACCTGCCGAGAATCAGCGTGTGAGCGCGGATGAAGCGAAAATGATTGATGACAGCCGCGCTATTTCCGAGGCGCGCAACGTTGAAGATGACGGCATGACCCTCGGATCGTATCTGCGTCGGCCAAGCACGCTTGCACTCGGTGCAGGACTGTTCGCCGTGAACTACACACAGTACGTGTTCATTTCGTGGTTACCCAGCTACCTGACAAACGTCAGGCATCTCGATCTCAAGTCGATGAGCGTTATCACGTCAATCCCCTGGATTTGCGGCGCGCTCGGCTACTTTGGCGGCGGGTTGCTTGGGGACTTCATCTACAAGCGAATGGATGACCCGGTGAAGGCACGCAAGATCGTTGCGACCATTCCGCTCGCCTTGTCCGGCGTTGCAGTATTGTGTATTACATCGGCGGATTCTTTGGCGATGGCAGTCGCACTGATCGCGGCGGCTCTGCTGTTCCTCACCGGTTCATGTCAATCCATCTGGGCAATCCAGCATGAAATCCTGCCTTTGCATCGGCAAGGGGGCGTCGGCGGCTTCATTCATTTGCTCAGCAATCTTTCAGGGATCATTGGACCCGCATTGACGGGTTTTCTTATTCAATACTTTGGCGGATATCACAGTGCCTTCTTGTTCGGCGCGCTGATAGATTTTGCTGGCGTATTGGCAATGGTGCTATTCATCCACAGCCGGCCATCTTTCATTGCGCCGCTGACAACCCCGGTGTCGAAGTGAAGCTGACCATAGAATGAAAGCATGGATCTTTAACGGAGTTAACGAATGACGAAGCTGTTGATCACCGGTGCAGCGGGACATATTGGAAAGGTTTTGCGCGCTGGTTTGCGCGATCAGTACGAGCTCCGCCTTGCTGACATTGCGCCGCAAGCGCCGGCCGGCGAAGGCGAAGAGGTCGTCACCGCCGACATCACAAAACTCGCGGATCTGCTGCCAATAATGCAAGGCATTGATGTAGTGGTTCACCTTGCAGGCATTCCGGATGAAGGTGCATGGGAAGCAGTGCGCGACTTGAACATTGATGGGTGCTACAACGTTTTCGAGGCAGCGCGTCAAGCGGGCGTGAGGCGAGTCGTGTTTGCTAGTTCTAATCACGCGGTGGGATTTCATCGACGCGATCGAATGATTGACAATAGGGTCGCGCCGAGGCCGGACAGCCGGTACGGCGTGTCGAAGGTCTTTGGCGAAGCACTCGGACGAATGTATGCGGATAAGCATGGGATGTCGGTCGCGTGCATGCGAATTGGATCGTTTCGTCCCGACGACATTCCGACGGCGCCACGGCATCTGTTCACATGGATTAGTCATCGCGATACAGTCCAGCTAACGAAACGGTGTATCGATCATCCTGACTACCACTTTGTCGTGGTCTATGGTGTTTCGAATAACGCACGCAATCGTTGGGACAATGCCAACGCCCGCTGGCTTGGCTACAAACCCGAGGATGATGCGGAAACGTATGCTGCGGAGATTGCGGCGACAGGCCATAGTGAGGACTCGCTCGAAGCGCTTTATCATGGGGGCTTCGGATGCTTGGTGGAGTTTGATGGCGATCCGCGGCGCATTGACTAATTGCCTTGAAAGAAATCTATGACGACCCCGCATCGCTTACGCTTGAGCGCCAACCTAAAGTGGCTCTTTACCGAATTGCCTTTCCTCGATCGATTCGCGGCCGCCGCAAAGGCGGGTTTCACCGCTGTAGAAATAGCGTCACCTTATGATTTTTCCGAGCATGAACTGTTAGGGCGCCTGGAGGATTCCGGCCTGCAAGCCGTCCTTATCAATACGCCTTCAATACCGGATACCCTGGGCTCCAACGGGATTGCCTGCCATCCCGACAAACTGCCACTATTTCGCGAGCAGACCGAAAATGCGATTCAATATGCGAACGCCCTTGGCGCAAAGCTTATCCACCTGATGGCCGGCATACGGCCGCCGGGTGTTGCCATGGACACTGCTTGCGCTACTTACCTTGAAAATGTGGCGTGGGCCGCGCAACTCGCTGAATCCGCAGGCGTGACGCTTCTGCTCGAGGCCGTCAACCGCCGGGATGTGCCTGATTTTTTCCTGGGCACTTTGGAGGACGGCTTGCAAGTCATCGAGGAAGTGGGTTCGCCGCACGTTCGCCTGCTTTTCGATGTCTATCATTGTCAGGTGACCCAAGGCGATGTGACCCGCCGCTTCGACAAACTTTTGCCGCGGATTGCGCACGTTCAGGTCGCCGACGTCCCTTTGCGCTCAGAACCGGGTACCGGTGAGCTACGCTACGACTTCATCTTCGATCACATCCTCAACTCAGGTTATGCCGGTTGGATCGGATGTGAATACCGGCCTCTAAAGGGAACGGAACTGGGCCTGTCCTGGCGCGCCATGCTGGACTGAAAGGCTTACGCTGTTGTAACGGCGGTCACCCAGTTAGCGTCGCGTCCCACATCGGCGCGATCCATCAGAATTAAAGCGCCAGTGTTTTTGTCGAGGCTGTAAAGCGATATCGTTGGTGAGTGCTGACCCGCGACGATCAAGAATTGTCCCGACGAATCGATGGCAAAACTTCGAGGATGTGTTTCTGTCGTCAAATGATCGATGCGCCGCAGCGTGCCGATCGCCTGATCGATTGCGAAACAACTTAGGGTACTTCGCGTGCGCTCGGAGGTGTACAGAAACCGGCCGTCAGGAGTGATCTGGATATCGGCACAGAAGATCGCCTGAGAGAGATCAAATGCCGCGGTCTCAGTTGTCCCCGAGGGCGCCCGGGGTGCCCCTGGCACCAAAGGGGAATCGTCGGGTAATGACTGCGCTGTTTGCAAGTGTATGAACTGGCCACTCGAGGTATCACGGGAAAAAACCTCGACAGTCCCGAGAAGCTCACTTAAGACGTAAAGGTACTGGCTGTCACGGGACCGCACGAGATGCCGGGGTCCGGTACCAGCCCGAACCGATAATCGATCGGGGGGTAATGGTGTGAGATGACCCAGGAGCGGGTCGAAACGATAAGCGTGGATTTCATCGCTGCCTAGATGCGGGACGTAGACCCGGACATTGCTGGGATCGACGTGAATTGCATGCGGCTTGCTAGCCCCGCTTTTGGCGAAATGCGATGCCTCAGGTGCCGTGCGTCCACCATGGTCAATACGATAAACACTCAGTGAGTCGCTGCCATAGGACGCCGCCAGCAACCATTCCCCGGTCAAATCAACCATTATGTTGACCATGCTTTCGGGCAGAGCGGTGACGCCATTGAGTTGCAGTTCACCGGAGTCGGGTCGAATCCGATAGTTATAAAGACGATAAGGTAGGGCACGTGTGGCGGCGTAAAGGAAACGCCCATCCGGGCTGGCAGCAAGCGGCATAACGAGGGGACCGGCAGGTACTCGCGCGCCGGCGACGAGCTTACCGACCTCTCGGTTCAATGTGTAGGTGCAGATGTCCCCGTCTGCGGCACTCGAAACATAAATAAACGTTGATGACATGTTCACCGCCCGATTCAACTATTGCATTTGACCTCAGCCCAACGCGATATTACTATGATTGAATGTAACCGCTTACAATAATAAGCGATGAAACGATTCTGCTGATAGTGCTTACCTGTCGATGAGAGAAGTAATTATGACGAGTCCTACGGTTGAGAGCAGCATGCCTGAAAAGGCGGACCAATCCTTCCGTGATCTAACCAAAGCGACTACTCAGGTGCCACGGTCGTTTCGCGATCTGTTGGCACTTGATGACTTTGATCGACACGCAAGGCGCGTTCTTCCGCCGATGATCTACCAGTACGTTGCAGGTGGAGTTGAAACGGAGGCCGCGGTCCAGACGGCACGCAATGCTTACACACAATATTCTTTCCTGCCGCGCATGTTTGTCGATGTAGCGGGGCGGGACCAGACAGTGACTCTGTTTGGTCATCAGTACGCGCATCCTTTCGGCATCCCACCACTCGGAGGTTCGGCATTCATCGCTTATCGCGGCGACCTTCGTTACGCGGCTGCAGCAAGGCAGGCGAACATTCCAATGATCCTGAGCGCATCATCGCTAATAAGTCTTGAAGACATCATTACTGAGAACAAGAACGCCTGGTTTCAGGCCTATCTTGCGGGCGATCAGCCTCGCATCGATCGTCTGATCGACCGGGTCGCGGATGCCGGCTACCAGACGCTAGTGGTAACAGGAGACACCCCGATGCTTGGCAATCGCGAACACAACGTTCGCAGCGGTTTCAGCATGCCAATCAAGATGTCGACGAAGGTAATGTGGCAAAGCGCGACACATCCTCGATGGTTCTTTGGCACGGTTGCGCGAACATTCATCAAACATGGAGCACCTCATTTTGAGAACACCGATGCGGAACGCGGACCGCCCATGATGTCGCGTCAGGTACGTAATACGTCAAAGCGCGATGAACTCGCCTGGCACCATCTGGAGGCAATCCGGAAGCGCTGGAAAGGAAACCTGGTTGTGAAGGGTCTGGTCACGCCCGCTGACGTGCGTATCGCGCAATCCTGTGGCGCTGACGGGGTTATTTTGTCGAATCACGGTGGACGGCAACTCGACTACGTGGTCCCGCCTTTGGACACCCTGGAAGAAGTGGTGTCGTTCAAAGGGGGCATGAAGGTCATGATCGACAGCGGTATTCGCCGTGGCACCGATGTCATGAAAGCCATGGCGCTCGGTGCGGATTTTGTCTTTATCGGTCGGCCGTTTGTTTATGCCGCTGTATTGGGAGGCGAAGCGGGTGTGCTGCACGCCGTGAATCTGATGAAAGACGAAATCGACAGGGACATGGCTTTTCTCGGCGTGCGTCAACTGCACGAACTGAGTTCAGCGCTTTTGCGACGCATGGTTTAGAGAGAATAGCTCCTGCGCATGGTGCGCGGAAGTTATGCGCATCGTGTGGCCCGGACGATACGGCTTGATTCGGGTGTTGCAAGTCCCTCACTTGGAAAGGTTAATTTATGAATAGTGGTTCTTTGTCGCCAACGCTACATCTGCTGAGCGCGTTGGTCGTACATTCTCCGTTTAGTGCGGAGGTCATTCCTGAATACGAGGCGCATGGCGGCAGCGTGCGTGTTGACTGGAATCCGACCACCGTCATTGTTAGTAACATCAACGCCGGTGTTCGAGCCGATGTCCTGCTTCTGACAATAGAGGCGATGGACGAGTTTGTTGCCAAAGGAATTGTCGACAAGAGCACGCGGGTTGATCTTTTGCGCTCCAACATTGGGATCGCGGTCATGCCTGACACCGCGTCCCCCGACATCAGCACTGTTGCCGCATTGAGCAAATCCTTGGTTTCGGCGCGTTCTGTGGCTTATTCGCTTGGCGGCGCCAGTGGCATCTACTTCATGAAGATGATCGAAGCTCTCGGCATTGGGGACGAAATCAATGAGCGAGCGACAACCATCCCTGAAGGCTTCACCGCAGAAAAGCTGATAACCGGTGAAGCCGAAATCGCAGTGCAACAGATCAGCGAATTGCTTTCAGTTAAGGGCGTCAAACTGGTAGGAGCGCTTCCTCCCGAGGTGCAAAAAACCACGTCATTCGCGGTCGGCGCTTTTGCCGATTCCTCGCATTCGAAAGCCGCGCGAGAATTCATTCAGCATTTGAGCAGCGACACGTCACGCGCGTCGTACAGCCGATTCGGCCTTGAGCCGATTTGAACGGAGCGGTTCCGACCCTCAGTCTGCTTGTTTTGCTCGCCAGCGGCCCGCGACCTTGGGCGCGGGGCCGGTACTGCTTCGCACGATCAATGCGGTCTCAATGCGTGCCGTCGATGCTGATGGCCGCCCTTGCTGCAGCTGACTTAGCAGGTAATCCGCGGATTGTTGTCCAAGCTGTATCAGATTGACGTTCACCGTTGTCAAAGGCGGTGAAAGGCTTGCTGCGAAGTCATAGTTATTGAATCCAATAACGGAGAGATCTTCAGGAACGCGGAGTCCTTTCGAAGCGGCGGCCATCAATACACCGAATGCCAGTTGATCGTTGCCACAGATGATTGCCGTGGGACCACCGCCCTGGGCGTTCAGTAGCCGCAATGCTGCCTGGCAACCGTCGGCAAGCGTAAATGCGTCGCCAATTACACGCGAAGGTGGGAGCGTCAAGCCGCTGCCGGCCAGGCGCTTGCGGATTCCCACAATCCGATTTGAAACTCGGTCATTGGTCGGCGGCGTTCCCACGATCACGCCCAGTTGATTGTGACCTAGCTGCACTAGATGGTCTGCAATCAAGTGTCCGACCGCAACATTGTCATAGCCTATGCTCGGATGTCGCGTATCCAATGTGAGTATTTGCACGCAGGGCACACGCTGACGATCGATGCGCTCCCACATTCGAGGATCGTGGGTATGACCGACAATCATCAGGGCGTCAATGCCGTGCTCCAAGAGCGTCGTGACCGCATCAAGTTCAACTGTAGAATCGAACCCGGAACTGGATAGCAAAAGGGTATAACCGGCTTCTTTCAGCCGTCGTTGAAACGCGTCAAGGGAGCGCGAGAAAGTTTGCGTATCCAATGTCGGAACAACCGCACCAATGGTATTGCTGCGTTTCGAAGACAACGCGCGAGCAGCGCCATTGACAACATAGCCAAGTTCTTCACAAGCCCTCTTGACTGCTTCGCGTTTGTTTTCCCGAACAGATTCAGGATTGTTCAAAACCCGAGAGACCGTTGCTGTCGAGACGCGCGCGCGCTTGGCTACGTCCATAAGGCTTATTCGCGTCAATTCCGGCGATTCAGACGCGCTCGATTCCTTCGCCGGCACAGTGAGATTTTCCCCGACAGAGGAGGTCGTAGCATTGATTTTTTCGGGCGATTTTAGACGTTTGCTCATAGAGCAGCATTATCCAATAAAACCCCTGCTATCGCGTTTTTTGGTGGCCGATCGCAGTTTCAGACGTGAGCTGTGGCAGCTTGTTCGACCAGCTCCCGCATCCGGGCGACTGCTGCGTCGGGCGCGGTCAGTACCGGGACTGGCGTTACAGCACGCACAGCGTCCACAGCGCGCGATGTTGAGAAATGCGCGAGCAAGATTGCATCGCAATCGGACAATTCGGGCGCCCGGGCAGCTACAAGCCTGTTATGCGATTCGGCGTCGCCCTTCTTAAGCAGATCAATTGCATGCTCTACCAGAATGGTGCGTAACGTCGCGTGTTTCCCGCTTGAGCGGATGTAGTCGTCGAATTCGTCGGTCATCGTAGCGATTGCCGGCGCGAACGTCGCCAGCATGCCGATCTTGCTACCCCGCGCGACAGCCGCATGAAACATTGCCTCGTTCGGCCTGAGAATCGGAATGTCGACGCTTGCCTCCAACTTGTCGATTGCTGGGCCGAAGGCGGAGCACGTAATCAGAATGCCATCGGCGTTCATGTCCCGCCCATATTGTCCAAATCGAACGAAGCGGTCGATCATGGCCTGGGAGAGTTGTGCTTCACGCGCTCGATCGAGGCTCAACCCATCATCCAACAAATTTACCGTCTCAGCTTCACTCCATCCAGCGGAGAAGGCTGTGTGAATGGGCTGCATCGCGACTGGCGTCGCATGAAGAAGAACAATCCGCGGCATGACAGTCTCTTAGGGTGATTAAATTGTAACCGCTTTCATTATCTCGCCGACTTTGTCTTCGGTCAATCGGTATGGACGGCCTTACGATGCTAACTCGTAGAGCAACCGCCTGCTTTTTTGTTAGAAACCCTTAGCACCAGCAAATTCGACCTGGGAGGACGAAGCGGGGGGGGGTAGGCGAGATAGCTTTGCTCGCAACCCGATCCATCGATAGACGGCCTACTCGGTGGGCATCAGCGCTCGCCGATAGATGACGCATTTCGTGGATACCGCAGACGGTTGTGGATCGTTTTACAACGCGGGGTTCTCTGGTGTTATCCAAGAGAAGTTTCCTGGTTTGTGAGCATCTTTTAATTGAACGTTGACAGCCTTCCCCCAAAAGGGCAAGTTATCTGGTTGTCACACGAATTGCGTTACGCTTCAATATGATATGAAACGAGAACAAAAGAGAACCTTATTAAGTAACGTCTGACCGCGGTTTCGACCAAGTTTGGAACATTTTTTCAATTCCTTATAGGAACACGCTTAATAGTTTTCTCCACCCTGGCGCCGCGCAAGATCGTCACCGATCGATTGCGTGGCTATCTGGCGGCGAAGGTGGAGATCTCGGAACTTGCGAACGTGAAGCACGTGTTCGTCGAAGCGGCAGCCCGTCTAAACAACCGCGCAGAGAACAGCCACCAACCAACGATAGATCGCGAGCGTCGCATGCGCGGCTTTCGCTACCCGGAACACACACAGAAGTTTCTCTCTTACTTCGGGCCGATCCGGAGGCACTTCGCACCAAAGCGGCATTTGCTGCGCGCAACACTCCATCGCAAACAGCTTGCGGCGCGATTCGTTGACTGGCGTGAACTCACCGAAGTTACGCAAAATCCGTCCTGCGCGTTCTGAGGGACGCTTTTCCTGCAGTCTTCTCGCCTCAGTCCTTGACAAGTCGACAAGCCCTCCCGGGCGGTCCGCTGGACGTACCCGGGCGCGCGGGCTTCTATGTCAAGCCGACATCGGCGGCTGGCTAACTGTCGAATGTCGCCGCGTGGGAGAAGATTTCGGACCCGTCCCGTATCTCACGCAGTTCAGCGACGAACACAGGCGGTCGAGATGGCGAATGCAACCGACTACGGCCTAGCCAACAGCGTGTGGAGCTGCGACCTGAAGCGCGCCTCGCGGGTCACGGAAGTCATGGTGGCAGCAATAACTGGGATCAACGCGCACAACCTGTTTCCGCACGGCGGTGTGAACAAGAGCCGCGCCGGCATCAACAGTCCGGGACCGCTGCTCGATTATTGGCGCAGCCAGTCGGTGGTGCGCCCGTGTTGATGTTGCCGCAGGGTGTCGTGCGCGACACTCCGCGAATCGACGACGCTGCCGGTAACTGAGCACGCGGCTATCGCTGTCGCTTACTGCGGCGCGCGGCAGCCGTCGCCCATATGAAATGCTTATCGGCCGATTTGAATTTCATATTTTTTCTTATTGGCGTGGATTTTTATACTGGTTTGACTGGCTGGTGCTGCGGTAACGTCGCGACCCGCGATACAACAATAAATCAGGAGACGCTGATGAGCTTGCCTTTGACTGACAGTATGCTGCGCGCTGCGGAGGAGGCTGTGTGCAACAAGGTGGTGCGCCGCCTGACACCCGTTCTGTTCCTGAGCTATCTATTCTGCTCGATGGACCGCTTCAACATCTCGTTCGCGCAATTGCAGCTACACGAGAGTCTGAAATTCTCCGATACGACTTATGGACTCGGCGCGAGCCTGTTCTTCGTCACCTACGTGCTGTTCGAAATACCCGCCAGCTTTCTGCTCAATCGACTCGGTGCGAGGCGTGTGTTCTGCACGATCATGGCCGGATGGGGACTGTGTTCGCCCGCGATGCTGTTCGTGAGAACACCCGGTGAGTTCTACGCCGCGCGTTTGTTGCTCGGAGCGCTCGAAGCGGGTTTCTATCCGGGCGTCATCTATTTCTTGAGCAGCTGGTTGCCGCAGTCGCATCGCAGCAAGGCGATCGCTATTTTTGCCTCCGGTATCGTGATTGCAGGTGTGATTGTCGGGCCCTTGTCCGGCTGGATCCTGACGGCCTTCGACGGCGCGCATGGACTGGCCGGCTGGCAATGGCTTTTTCTGCTCGAAGGCATGCCAAGCGTGATGATGGCCGTACTGTGCGCGATTCGCTTGAGCGATTGTGTCGACACGGCGCACTGGCTCTCCAGCACTGAGATCGCGACGTTGGGCGCCTGCCTCCAAAGCGATCGCACTCGCAGCGGCATGACGCTCGGCGGACAAACAGCGGGGTCGTTGCTGCGCGAGCCCAAGGTATATCTATTCGGGCTGGTTTTCTTCTGCGCCACCTGTGGCATCTACGCGCTCAATTTCTGGGTTCCCAGCATCATCAAAAGCTATGGGGTGGTGAACCCGCTGCATATCGGCCTCTACTCGGTTATTCCGTGGGGCAGCGCCGCCATTGCGACCATTCTGATCGCGCGTCATTCGGACCGAACCGGTGAACGCCGTCTTCACTTCGCGGTTACCGCGATTCTCGGTGCGTTGGGACTCGCGTTGTCCGCCATGCCCGGCATGCACATGGGCGTCTCGCTGTTTTTCCTGAGTATCGGGGCGATCGGCGTGTCGGCGACGCTGCCGGTGTTCTGGTCGATGCCGAGCGCGGCGATTGCGCCTTCGCTGGTGGCGGGCGGCCTGGCCTTTATCAATAGCCTCGGTGTGACGTCTGGAATCGTCGCGCCCTACACGATGGGTTTGATGAAGCAGATGACGGGGTCGTTGACCTCCGGCTTGTATCTTCTCGCTGTCGTTCTGTGCGCGGGCGGTTTGATCTTGCTAAAGATCGTGCCGGCCAGCCATCGATCAGGCCGGCTTGTTCCGGCGGACGCCGAAGCGCCCGCAGCAGTCGCATTCAACGCCCGTGACTAATAACAGACGTCGCATTCAAGGAAATCTTCTTATGACGCAAACAAATAATGCACTGACCCAGCCGCTGGCTGGTGTCAAGGTTCTCGAGTTGTCGCAGATCATGGCGGGCCCGACATGCGGATTGATGCTGGCCGATCTGGGCGCGGACGTGATCAAGGTGGAGCGTTTTCCGCAAGGCGACGACGCGCGCCGCTACCGGCGCGAGGGAGATAGCGGGTTGCCGCCGTCGTTCATGATCCTGAATCGGGGCAAGCGATCGATTGCGCTGGACGTCAAGCGTCCCGAAGGGCGAGCCGCGCTGTTGCGACTGGTCGCGCAGAGCGACATTCTCACCGAGAATTTCCGCATGGGTGTGATGGAGCGTCTCGGGCTGAGCTATGAAGCCTTGCACGAAATCAACCCGGCGCTGGTTTACTGCTCGATTACCGGTTATGGACGAATCGGGCCGTTGGCCTCGAGCGGCGGCTTCGATCTAATCCTTCAAGCGTTCAGCGGGCTGATCAGCGTGACGGGCGAAGAGGGCGGCGAGCCGGTGAAGCCCGGTGTGTCGATCGCGGACGTGAACGCCGGCATTCTCGCCGCGTTCGGTTCACTGGCAGCCTATATTCAGCGTTTGCGCACGGGGCAGGGGCAGCGTGTCGATACCTCGCTTCTGCAAGCCTCGATGCAACAGATGTATTGGTACGCGGCGGCTTATTTTTCGCGTGGCATCGTGCCCAAGCCGGCAGGTACGGCGCACCCCCTGATCGCGCCTTATCAGGTCTATAAGTGCAGCGACGGCGGTCTCGCGATCGGCGGGGCGAACGAAGCGAACTGGGTGCGCGTGGCGCAGATACTGGGCCACGCGGAATGGGTCGACGACCCGCGCTTCAACACGCCCGATATCCGGCTCGCAAATCGTCTCGAACTGGAAAAGCTGATCAATGCAATCCTCGCCGACGATACACGCGCTGCGTGGATGGCGCGTTTCGACGCGGGGCAGGTGCCCTGCGGGCCGGTGCAAACGGCAGGCGAGGCGCTCGATCACGAGCAGACCCGCAGTGTACGGATGGTGGTCGACGTTCCTTCGCCCGACGGCGGAACCATGCGGGCGCTCGGTACGCCGGTGCTGTTGGGCGGCACCTCGTATATCGCGGAACGTCCCGCGCCGCGCGTTGGTGAAAATACAGCGGAAGTGCTTCGGGAGTTCGGCTTCGAGGGCGGCGAAATCGATGTGCTGCTTGCTTCCGGAGCGGCTCATCAGAGCCCAGTTACAGTCTCGAACACCATGCAGTGCGCCTGAAGGGGAATCACCCATGCAGTCCATGTCTAACGCCAACGACAGCGCATCGGATCATCTGGAAGACGCCATCGAACTGCGAATCGAAGACGGGGTGGCCACGGTCATGCTCAAGCGCGAGAAGCGCCGCAACGCGTTGACCTTCGCGCTCTGGAAACGCTTGGGCGCGACGTTCGAATCGTTGGACCAGCGCCGCGACGTACGCGCGATCGTGCTGACCGGCAGCGGAACGAGCTTTTGTGCCGGCGCTGATATTTCCGAGTTTGGCGAGACGCGTGCGAACGCGGCGCAAGCGCTTGATTACGAGCACGCGTATGAAGGCTGCTGCAACGCGATTGCCGCCGTGAGCAAGCCCACCGTCGCGGCGATTAATGGGTTTTGCATGGGCGGCGGCTGTAACGTTGCGATGTCGTGCGACTTCCGTTTTGCGGTGCCCGAAGCGAGTTTTGCGATTCCGGCCGCGCGGCTTTCCATTGTGTACGGCGTGGGTGGCACCCGGCGTCTGCTGAACCTAGTTGGCATAACCAACGCCAAGCGTATTCTCTTTTCAGCCGAGAAGTTCGACGCGGCGCGTGCGCTGCAGATCGGCTTCGTCGACGAAATTGCTGATGGTGTGTTTGCCCATGCCTATGCATTCGCTCAAAAACTGGTGGGCTGCGCGCCGCTCACTATCAGCGGGGCAAAGACCATTCTCGATGACTTGGCCGGTGGTATGGGCGTGCTGCGACAGGATAGGGTCGACCAGTTGCTCGATGAAGCCGCGCAGAGCTACGACTACCGGGAAGGCCGGGTGGCGTTCGCCGAGAAGCGAGAGCCGCAATTTCGTGGGGATTAATTGAAGGGCCGATCTCACGGACCGCGGTGAAATCGGTATCAGTGTGCGATCGGAATAGTGCCGATCCATTGTCCGGATGCCAGCAGCCGGTCAAGTATTCTAACCACGCTGTCGCGCACCACCTCCGCTGCGCGCCCCAACGGGAACGCGTCCGAAACACACAGTGACAACCCACGCTGTAACGACCGGCCGCTGATGGGCGAGATGCATATGGTGCCGTCGTTCATTTCGTCGGCCACCGCGGTCCACGGCAAAATCGTCCAGCCAATGCCCGCTGCAACGAGGCGAATGAGCATGTCGGTCGCACTCACTTCACTCACCAGCCGATACTTTAGATGCTCGTCCAGTAAGGCGGCTTCGATCCTTTGCCGGATCGTGCTCGGCGCACTGGGCAGAATCAGCGGATGGGCTGCCACCTCTTTCAAGCGCAAGGACGATTTCTTCGGTTTGTCTTTTGAAGGCAATACGACGTACAACTCCTCCAGCACCACCGGGGTGAGGGTGGTGCCGCGCCGTGGTTGCGCGTCGACGGTGATCGCGATGTCGAGCTTGCCGGCCGCCACCAGATCGATCAACTCAGCGCTGGGACGTTCCACGATTTCTAGCAGAATGCCTTCGAAGCCGATCAACTCGCGCAGCAGCGGCACCGGCAGGATCTTGCCCGTGCTACCGGGAATGCCGATGGACACGCGGCCGTTCGGACGGTCGCCTTCCTGGGTTATCGCAACCCGGACATCCTCGAACTGCTTGAGTAGCGATCTTGCGTGCCGGTAAAGGACCTCGCCAGCGGAGGTGGGCCGAACGCCATGCGCGCTTCGATCGAACAGGCGCGTATTCAATTCTGCTTCGAGGTTGGCGATCTGCTGACTCAATGCGGGCTGCGCAATGCACAGTACTTCCGACGCCCGGGTCATGTTCCCTAGTTCGGCAATACGGGCAAAACATCTGAGCTGTTTGAAATCCACCTACGGTTCCTTCTGTAAGGGAAAAAGGCCGGGTTCGCAGCCTGACGGCCAATAAGTTTAGGCGATCGCCCGATACGTTTTCCATATTTTTATTGTATGGACGGCGATCCTACACTTGATATCAAGAGTGACCAGGTCGTGCATGGCAATCGTCTGTTGGCTGATTGAGTATGCGCACCGGCAGGGCACCATAGACATGATGGAGACAGATTGATGAGCATCGGACTGGATAGCTTTCCCACTGACGCTTTGCCGGGATTACCGCCAATGTGCAGAAGCGCGTTATCTTCGCATCCTCTCTTGGGACCATGTTCGAATGGTATGACTTCTTCCTCGCGGGCGCGCTCGCGGTGCAGATTTCGAAGAGCATATTCTCCGGGGTCAACCCCGCTGCCGCCTTCATCTTCACCTTGCTCAGTTTTGCCGCCGGCTTCGCAGTTCGTCCTTTCGGCGCGCTGGTGTTCGGACGCATCGGCGATCTTCTCGGCCTGAAATACACTTTTCTCATTACAACGCCTTGATGGGCATCGCGACATTCGTCATCGGCCTGCTGCCTAGTTACCGAACAATTGGCCTCGGCGCGCCGATTCTGTTTGTCGGCATGCGCATGCTGCAAGGGCTTGCGCTTGGCGGAGAATACGGCGGAGCGGTTGTGTATGTCGCCGAACATACTGCGAATAAGCAACGGGGCGCCAAAACCGCATGGATTCAGGCCACTGCTGCACTCGGCCTGCTGCTCTCACTGGCCGTGATACTTCCCACCCGTTATCTGCTCGGCGAGACCGAGTTCAGCGCGTGGGGATGCGTCGTTCAACGGAATTCTGTCAAACCGGAATCCATGTACAGCAATGAGGGGCCGATTAGAGTTGACGGATTTATACGCGGAGTGTTGACGAAAACATGTTGGTCTACGCCTGAAGAGGCGGACGCTTCCGCTTTTAAGCAAATAGACGTGATTGCTCGAATCCTCCGGTCGGTAAATCGTCGTGTGCTTTTGTACGCTTCGATGTTCGCTGAACGCAGGCATCACTTCATCGAGACAGTGACATTCGATGAGCGAAAGCAATTCGCTTTTTCCGACAAACCACATGGGGCGTCTCCTTGTACTTTGCCCCGCAAACCGTGATCGGTCGTGAGGTCTATGAATGCACGCGGTTGCTGTCATTTTCTCGACTCATCAATTTTACTTGGGGCTCGCAGTCATTGCGCGCTAGAGCGAAGCCGCGCGCCCGCAACTTCAGCCTGTCTGCGGCGCATTCGTTCCATGCAATGCAAGCAGGGCACAGATGGCATCGGTAACCTGCCGTGTCGTGGCTTTGCCACCGAGGTCACCGGTATGCAGCGAAGGGTCCGCCATGACGCTTTCGATTGCGTTCATCACGGTGTGGGCCGCTTCCGTTTCGCCAAGATGTTCGAGCATTATCACGATGGACCAGAAGGTTCCAATTGGATTAGCAAGGCCTTTCCCCATGATGTCGAACGCAGAACCATGGATCGGCTCGAACATCGACGGATAGCGGTGTTCCGGATCCAGATTGGCCGTCGGGGCGATGCCAAGACTGCCGGCAAGTGCCGCGGCGAGGTCGCTCAATATGTCGGCATGAAGATTGGTGGCCACGATGGTATCTAGCGTCGCGGGATAATTCACCATGCGCGCGGTGGCGGCATCGACGAGTTCCTTGTCCCAGCTTACGTCAGGAAATTCCTCGAAATTTGCAGCGCGATTTCGTCCCACATCACCATGGCGTGACGTTGGGCATTGCTCTTGGTGATGACGGTTAACATTTTGCGAGGACGTGACGCTGCAAGTCGGAATGCAAAACGCAGGATGCGCTCTACGCCGACACGCGTCATGATGGAAACGTCGGTGGCCACTTCGATCGGGTGTCCCTGATGCGCTCGTCCGCCAATACCTGCATATTCGCCCTCGGAGTTTTCCCTTACGATTGCCCAGTCGAGGTCATTTGGGCCGCAGCGTTTTAGCGGGGCGTCGATGCCCGCAAGAATGCGCGTTGGACGCACATTCGCATACTGATCGAAGCCTTGGCAAATTTTTAGGCGAAGCCCCCGGAGGGTGACATGGTCGGGTATATTCGGGTCCCCGGCCGAACCAAAAAGAATTGCGTCCTTATCGCGAAGTGCGTCTAGACCGTCGTTTGGCATCATCACGCCGTGTGCACGATAGTAGTCGCCGCCCCAACCGAAGTTCTCAAACTGAAATCCGAAAGCTGTCGAGCGTGCTGCAAGTGCTTCGAGCAATTCTTGCCCCGCTGGGACGACCTCCTTGCCGATTCCATCTCCGGGAATAGCCGCGATCCGATAATTCTTCATACTGTTTTCTCGGCTAAGTGCATGTCTAACTCATCCTAAAGCGCAAAAGAAGGCGGCAAACGCTGCTAGACTTAAATCGTTCTTAACCTGGAGTTAAGAATCGATTTTGTTTGCATTGCCGGAATGAGCCGCAAAGACATGACATCTCCGATTCAGGCAGAAGACCTAAGTTTCTTTTCAACACTCGCGGGTTGCGGCAGCCTGACGGCAACCGCGCGCGAATTGGGACTTACCACCGCGGCCGTGAGTAAGCATCTAGCGCAAATGGAGGCGCGTGCAGGCGTCGCGCTGGTAAGCCGCACTACGCGGCGCATGAGCCTAACGCCCGAGGGGGAGATCTACGTCGAGCGGGCCCGGCGCATTCTTGGTGAAATAGACGAACTTGCGCAACTGCTTGGTGGTGCGTCCTCAGCGCCCATCGGTCTCTTGCGTGTCAACGCAACACTAGGTTTTGGCCGTAGTCACATCGCGCCAGCAATTTCGCGGTTCGTAAAGATGTATCCCGAAGTCGATGTGCAACTGCAGCTTTCAGTCGATCCGCCGCCGCTTAGCGAAAATGCTTTCGACATCTGTGTGCGCTTTGGCGAGCCGCCAGACGCGCGCGTTATCGCCCGGCGAATTGCACTAAACCGGCGGCTGTTGTGCGCGGCTTCAACGTACTTTGCGGACCGTGCGCTGCCGCTTACGCCTGACGACTTGATGAAGCACAATTGCATTGGCATACGTCAGGGCGACGATGGCTACGGAATCTGGCGACTCATCGGCGGACACGGTGCTTCAGAGAAGACTGAAAGCGTTCGCGTGCGCGGCAATCTGACAACGAACGATGGCGAGATCGCGGTGAAATGGGCGCTCGAAGGGCACGGCATTTTGCTGCGCGCGGAATGGGATATCGCCGATTACCTGAGCGACGGCCGACTCATACATGTGCTGCCTGAATATCGCACGCCCGGCGCCGATATCTACGCGGTCATTCCTCAGCACTTGCAGACCACGGCGCGAGTAAAGGCATTTATCAACTTTCTGATACTTGCGTTGCAAGACGATACTTTGTAGGTATCGCGTGGGCCGCGTTAGTGGCCGAGATGCTGGGCGAAGAATCCGGCTATCTCTTCGAACGCTTCCTTAGTTTCCGGAACGCGGTCGTCGAATTGATATTGTGCGTGAGATTGCCCTTCGAACACGTTAAGTTCGGCGGTGACGCCAGCTCTGCGCAGCTCGCGATGAACTCGCACAGTGTTGCTCAACAAGAGATCGCGCGTTCCTGTCGTCAAAATCGCTGGGGGAAACCCATGCATGTCGCCGTAGACTGGCGAGAGCAGGGGATCTTTCAAGTCGTGCCCCTTCGCGTAGATAACGGTTCCGGCGTCGCAGAAGCCGTCACGCGACACGAGAACGTTATCGACCTTTTCGTTAGTGTAGAAGCTGTCACCCGTTTTCGTCACGTCAGACATTGGTGTTCCCGGCGCAATGGCGCCCGGAACTGGCAGCCCCTGGGCGCGCGCGCGTAAAACCATCTCGAGCGTAAGTGCGCCGCCAGCTGACGTGCCGAAAAACGCTACGTTCTTCGCAGGGGTTTCTTTCAACACTGCCTTGTAGACCGCTACTGCATCGTCTAATGCCGCAGGAAAATAGGCATCGGGAGGCATCCGGTAGTCGACAGAAATAACTTTGTAATGTCCAAATCCTGCCATCATGATGGCTTCCGTTGTCCCCGATTGGCCAGGGAACAGCACGTAGCAACCACCGTGAACGTGGATAAGCACCTTGTCGCGGTTTTCCGGCGGAATTGTCTCTGGCGTCAACGTGTAGACCTTGACGCCGTTGATCGTCGACGATACCGATTTCACATGGAGTCGTTCAAGCATTCCTGGAATTCCCTTGACGACGTTTGCCGCCTGAACATCTGCAAACTTTCTGGCGTCCTCACCGGTCGTCCAAAGTTTGTCCCAATCCGGGTTCAAAGGAGCGGCAATGAACGCCTGCATGCCGGGGCTGACTCCGCCGGTAGGAACGGGTAGGGTCTTTGCAGGAACCTGTCGCGGAGCGCTGATGTCGGCGGCGAACCCTGGCTGAACAGTAAGAATCGTGCCCGCTAATAGAATTGCCTTTGTCCTATTCATTCTAGATTCATCCGTTTTTTGCAAGTTGATTTCCCATGCTCGCGGTGAAGATTGCCGAGCGCCGCCATAAGTGATGACCGATAACTCGGACATCACGGAACTTCTTGATCACCGCTCATCTCGTCGCTCGTGCCGGCTGGGTGAAATTTCGTCAAAGCGCCGACATTTTTTTCATCCACGAGGCCGAGCCATCAAAGTCCGGATTGCAACGGTGCCTTGTCGGAGCGTCAGAACGGTACAGGGTACGGATTAGCCAATGACAAGATTGAGCGATGATCGATTTTTCCATGAGGCTGACGAATACCATGCGTATCCTTATCATCGCAATAAGAGCGGACACGACTATCAGTTCTGTTAGCGGTTGACAAAACCGGTTGCAATCTGTTGTTCAAAAATTGAACAAAATTAAATGCGAAAAATGCTTAACTTGTAGATCCTTTGTAGGCTGCGACGCGTATTGGCGAGACGCGCTGGGCCGTGGTGCGGATTTCATTGCGCACGATATCGCGGCCCAAATCACGCCTTCGTTTCATTTCGTTTTGCTCTAGTACAGCCGCATCCTAGGTCGCGGCCCTCACCAAGTCTGTGACAAGCGTCATACAACCATATCGGGATTGTCCCTTATGCGTCCCTCTACGAAGTCTCTGATTCGAGCCGGCCGGCGAAACATTGCACTTGATGGGATCTGCTTACTGACCGCGCAGCACGGATGCAAGCAGCACGGAACTCAAGACCCTGACCTCCAAATAAAGGATTCCTACTATGAAGCCAGACAGTTGTACCAAAGTGCAAAGCCGGTACGATCCCAGTAAAGAATCTTTACTTTGGAACGCTGCCGTACGGCGCCCTTTTAGGCGATCAAGCAGACACAAACAAGCCCGAGAGCTGATACCTATAGCTGCTTTTTGCTGACCTTCGCAATGCCTTCTGACAGAAAACGGTTCGTAACCTAGCGTCTATTCAGCTTCAGTTTCCATCTCCCGTAAGGCCCAGCTAATTTTCCGATCGTTTAACAGGCGTATCGTCATTCGAGACATGTTGTCGCGCCCGTCGTCGTTCGACGGAATTCTGTCAATCCGGAAACCGTGTACAGCAAGGAAGGGCTGAGTCGAGTTGACATTGTTAAGCACACTCCGAACGACTTAAAATCGTCAACTCGCGTTAGTGCGACTTGATTTTGTCAATTCGCGTTCTAGGGTTCAAAGCCCGTCCATGACGGTTTTGATCTTATGGAACATTCCCTTCATTCGAGCGCCCTAACCGCGATGATTCGCCCCCGAGGCGCGCACCGGTTTGAGGTTTTTAGCCCGAAGCTTAGTCGCAGGCTCACGATCTATCGCCGCGTCGCATTGGATGCGTGGATGCTCATTGAGTCCGATCCATTAGTCGTTACGTTTAGCGAACGTCCTGGGACCGTTTTGATCGGCGAGCGCTACCATCAAGTCGACTTCTCTGTCGGATATGCAGACAAAGCGGAGTTGTTGATCGCGGCAGATTCGCCTGGAGACGAGGACGCCGATGTTCGTGACACGATTGATACATCGGCATTACCGGTGCGTTTTATTCCGCACGTAGAACTGGTCGCTGCCCGTACGTGGATCGATAACTGGCATCGCATGACCTTGCCTCGCAACAACGTACAGCAGAGTAGATGGATAATCTGTTGAACGGAGGCGAAGATGAGCGAAAAGAATGTACCAAATCGTCGCTACACGGAAGAATTTCGAGAGGAAGCGGCGCGGCTCGCAAATTCTGTTGGGCATAACGAAGCGGCACGGCGTCTGGGCGTGCCGGTGGCGACGATTGGAAATTGGGCGCGGCTACAGTTGAAACAAGGTGCAGTGAGCGCTGCTGAAGTGGCGGTGCCAGCGCCCCGCACGAAGCCAGCGGTCTCAGAGCTGGAGGCGGAAAATAGCCGGCTTCGCAAGGAGCTGGCGAGTGCCAAGTTGGATATAGAAATACTCTCAAAAGCGACGGCATACTTCGCGAAGGGGTCGCGGTGAAGTATGCGTGGATCGACACTAACCGCGACCGATACGGTGTCAGCAGGCTTTGCCGGGTGCTAGGCGTCTCACGCAGCGGCTATTGCCGGTGGCGTGTGCGAGGGCCAAGCGCGCGGGCGCTGCGGCGTACTGAATTCGACGCCCACGTGGCCGCCGAGCACGCGCGAAGCCGGGCCACATACGGCCGACCACGGCTCGTTAAAGAACTGAACGCACGAGGTGTAAAAACCGGTGCGGAACGTGTACGACGCAGCCTTGTGCGTCAAGGACTGCGTCCGGTCTACCGCCGGAGGTGGATTGCGCCGACTGACTCTGCTCATCGTTTGCCGGTAGCGCCAAACGTACTGGACAGACGATTCGACGACTGGGATGTGAATCAGGCTTGGGTGAGTGATATCACGTATTTGCCCACCGCAGAGGGGTGGCTGTACCTGGCCGCGATTCTGGACCTGGGCAGTCGCAGAATTGTGGGATGGTCAATGTCCGAGCGCATTGATGCAGAACTGGTCTCTAATGCTTTACGATCGGCGTATTGGCAGCGTCGTCCAGCATCAGGGTTGATTTTACATTCGGATCGCGGCAGTCAATATGCAAGCTGGCGCTATAGGGAATTGGTCAGTCAGTACCACATGACGATGTCGATGAGTCGGCGCGCAAACGCCTGGGATAACGCACCAATGGAAAGCTTCTTCAAGACGTTAAAAGTCGAGCAAACGTCGCGATGTCGGTACGAAACACGCGCGCAGGCACGCCTAGATGTAGTCGATTGGATCGAAGGATTTTACAATCGACAGCGTATCCATTCGTCGATCGGTTACCGGACACCGTGCGATTACGAGACCGCACAAAAAGCAGCGTGAGTTGCTGTACGTGGAAACGAGGCAAGGTCACGTCGAGAATCACGACATCGGCATACATTAGACGCAACGCAAGCTGCCCGGGCTTTCCGACCCGCTTCTCTTGCTCAAGGGCGTTGACAAGTTCGATGGTTGAGAAGAAGCGCACACGACTTCGATCATGTTCGATCGCCTGTACCCCGATTGCGGTCGCCAAGTGCGTTTTACCAGTGCCAGGGTCGCCAACCAGGACTACGTTCTGAGCTGATGCCACGAACTAACATCGGTGCAACTGACGCACGGTCGCTTCGTGGACGTCGCTGCATTTAAAGTCGAAGCCGTTCAGGTCCCGATATGCTGGAAAGCGAGCGACCTTCATTTGGTACGCCAGTGAGCGTACCTCGCGAGCGGCCATTTCCGCTTTGAGCAATCCGGCCAGCACCGGAGACGCGGACTTGTATGCAGGCGAATCTAGTGCGGCCAACTCGCCAAGCGCCTGGGCCATGCCGTGCAGCTTCAGCGACTTAAGCATCTCCATCATGGCATCAGGCTGCATGATGATCCTCCCGGTCTCTCAGACGGTCATAGCGGCTGACGTTGACTTCGGGCTCGACCCGCAGGGCGAAGGCTTGTGGTGCTTGTAACGGCGGCACTGGCGCCCCGTCAAGCAGCCGGCTCAGGAAGTTCAGTACTGTTTGCTTGGAGGGCGCTCCTGCTTCGAGGGCCAGTTCGACGGCGGTGAGCACGGCTTGCTCGTCGTGAAGCAGAACCAGCGCCAGTATCTCGACCATCCCCCGATCGCCGCCCGGGTGCTTTAAGAGGATCGCCTGCAGCCGCTTAAAGCCCGCGGGGAACTCAGCGAACGGCGCGCCGTTGCGCAATGCACCAGGCTTACGCTGCAAAACCGCCAGGTAATGACGCCAGTCGTAAAAATGGTTTCACCGCTATCATGGCTGCGGTTGATGCACCGGCCGTGTTCGGCGATCACCTGACCTTCGGCAACGAAGACGAGCTGGGCTGCATACACATGCAGGCTAATGGGTCTATTGGCAAAGGCAGCAGGCACGCTGTAGCGATTGCGATCGAAGCTCACCAGGCAGGTTGGCGAGACGAGCTTCGTGTGCTCGACAAAGCCGTCAAACGCCTGGCCTACCGGCATGAGATGAGGGCGTTCGACGGACCATGCGTCCCAGATCGTTGTGTCCCATTCGGGGTGCCGGGTCTGTTGCCAAAGCAAGACGCATTGGTCGGCGAGCCAATCATTCAATGCGGCAAGCGAGCCGAACGCCGGCACACGTTGCCACAGCCGATGGCGACTGTCCTGAACGTTCTTCTCGATTTGCCCCTTCTCCCAGCCGGAAGCCGGGTTGCAGAACTCAGCATCAAACAGGTAGTGACTGACCATGGCGCCGAAGCGCGCATTGACGTCTCGCAGCTTACCGCGGCGGACCTTATCAACAGCGGTCTTCATGTTGTCGTAATTCCCCCGGCGCGGAATGCCGCCCCACGCCACGAACGCGTGGTGGTGCGCGTCGAACAGCATCTCGTGCGTCTGCAGTAGATAGGCGCGTAGGAAGAACGCTCGGCTATGACTGAGCTTGAACTGCGCGACCTGCAACTTGGTGCGCTCGCCGTTGATGACGGCCCAGTCCTCGCTCCAGTCGAACTGGAAGGCTTCACCGAGCGCAAAGGTCAGCGGCACAAAGGTGCCTCGCCCAGCGATTCGTGCGTGCTCCTGCTGCTCTTGGCGCCAGCGCCGCGCGAATGCGGCGACCCGATCATAAGAGCCGGTGAAACCCAGCGCGCTCAAGTCAGCGTGGATTTGCTTGAGCGTTCTGCGCTGCTTGCGCGGCCGCTTGGCCTCCGTGTTCAGCCAATCAGCGAGCTTCGCGGCGAATCCATCGAGCTTACTGGGGCTCTGACGTTCGGGATAACTCGGCAACACAGTGCCGGAGCGGATATAGCGCCTGACCGTGTTTCTCGATACGCCGAGGCGTTTGGCGATCTCGCGCAACGAGACATGATCGCGATAGTGCCAGCGTCGAATGATGCTCAATATTGCCATGTCGATCACTCCGTTCTCCCGCTCGTCGCTTGAGCGGGCCAGTGTGTTCTACGTGGGTCAATATTCGATGCAAATTGCCGCGTCAGGTGGGTCAGAATTCGGTGCAAATCAACACGTCTGAGTATTCTTGCTGACAAGAAAAGCGTGGCACAATCTGGGCACAATGACACCCGCAGCACAGCGGAATCAATGCACTCGGCGGTTTCTCGCGCACACAGTCCTGCCGAACGGGTGTGCCTTTCTTCTGAAATCGATTGCGGTTTGCTCGATAGCGATGCTTCCGACATCCGTGTAGGCCGACTTTAAGATGCGCGACCGCGGTTGAAAACCCGGCGCGTACACCGCTTCGAAACGCTACCGAGATTTGTCGCCAAGGAGCTGAGGGGTCTGCCTGCCTGAGAAGAAAACTAAGCCTTACCCTTGCGGTTACGTTTGTTTCACTCCTCCGTTTTCGGGCGTGGCGAGCTTATCGCCGCCGGGCTGAGCCATTCGAGAGGCTCCATCTTTATCTGCCTGAGCAAGCCCAAGCATCGCATCGCCTCGGCGCTATCGTGCACTCTGCTGTCAGTGAACAGATCCTTCATACGTCGTTCAATCGCCGCCATGCATTCGTCGATCGCCGCGATTCTCGCTGCATTCCAAAAGCGCGTGTGTGCGTCGCGATCGACCGACGAAGTTTCGCTAGAAAGCACGGCCTCGGCCTCGGCCTCCGCATATCGCGCCGTTACGAGCGCAAATTTCTTGGACATGTGACCCCTCCGTTCAACTCTTCGACAAAACCGTTGCTTGCTTCAATGCAAGAAATCCCGACTGTAAAGTGGCTTCCCTATGCATTGTCTCATGCACCCACAGGTTCGCCCACAACCTACCAATCACGATTTGACAGCCCGAGTGCACCAGTGGCTTCGGCGACTCATAACTCTTCGCAAATGCACGGCGTCGATTAACGTAACCATGCTCCAAGTTGTAATGGGGGGATGCGCGTTAATCGCCTACAGGGGAGATTAGCAGCCCCTACGAACTCGCCCCGACTCGGGGGGCCTCTACGTAAGAACACAAGAATAAGTTGCTTGGACGCGATCTCATTCTCCCGAGCGGCCCGTTTGTCGGTATTCCCGTGACGGAGCAAAATCATCGTATCAACGGCGCAGCCCCAAAATACGAAGTCTTATCTCCTCTTGCACACATCAGTAGGGGCATGATTCGTAATGGTTTACCTGCGATAGCTAACGTTGGCGCCATGAACTGGGTGAATTTCGTCTCCCGCGTCCGCACCTTGAGCAGCAGCGGATGAGGTCCGTTCTGCGCCGTCTATAACAGATCCGAAGCGTCGCACTAACGCGTCGAAAGAAAGTGGCTTACTCAATAAAAAGCCTTGGGTCTCGTCGCATTCTGCCGCCACAAGGATCGCCATCTGGGCTTCGTTTTCTACGCCTTCCGCGACGACGGTGATGCCAAGCTTGTGTGCGAGGTCAATCACCGCGTCCACGACGGTTCGTGCCGCGCGATTGGCCACTACTTCATCCAAAAGTGCCTTATCCAATTTAAGAGCATCCGGCCGCACGCTGGTCAGGTAGCTCAGGCTTGAGTAACCTGTTCCAAAATCGTCAATTGCTATGCGCAAGCCCATGTTGCGAAGCGGCTCCAGAACGTCCTGTGCAGGCTCGACGCTTTCCATCAACGTCGATTCGGTTATCTCTAGTATCAGTCGCGAGCCGCTGACGCCGTGTTCTGCAAGAGATTTTCTCAGCGTCCCAACAAGCTCGCTGTCCTTGAACTGTTTTGCAGACACGTTGATCGACATAGACACTTGCCCGGCGCGCAACGAATCCAACGTGGCTAAGGCTGCGATCGACTGCCAAATGACCCAGTGACCGACTTCGACGATAAGCCCGCTCTCTTCAAGAATGGGTACAAACAATTCGGGACCAATCAAGCCAACGAGGGGGTGGTCCCAACGGATAAGCGCCTCCACACCTCGCAGCAGCCGAGTTCGGGTACAGAACTGAGGCTGATAGTGCAGGACAAATTGCCCCAGCTGAACCGCTTTCTGCAATTCGTGCTCCAGATGAGCTCTCTTGAGCTCGCCCTGCTCACTTGGGCCAAAAAGTCGAAAACAACTTCTGCCCGAGCGCTTCGCCGCGTACATCGCAAGGTCCGCGCTAGTAAATAGCGCTTCCGGCGAGTCGCCATGCTCTGGAAAGAACGCGGCGCCCACCGAGAAGGTCATCGTGACTGTACGCGGACCAATCAGCATTGGACGTTGGCAAGATGCGATGAGTCGTTGTCCTATCGTCTGAATCCCCTGTGCGTCCCACCGGCCCGGTAAAATCACTGTGAATTCATCGCCGCCCGGACGGGCGACCGTAGCATTCGATGGCAACGCTTCGCGAATGCGGCTGCCGAGCGCCTTAAGCACGCTATCGCCCGTCGCATGGCCTTCCGTGTCGTTGACCACCTTAAACCTGTCGAGGTCGATAAAAAGAAACGCAAAGGGCGCTCCAATCTCACAGCTACTTGCCAGTGCGTCAGCCATTGCTTTGCGATTGCAAAGCCCTGTGAGGTTATCGGCCCGCGCCATTCGCTCGAGCTCCCGCAATCTTTGTCTTTCGATGGTCGCGTCAACGCACACACTTACAATGCGCGTGACGCCGCCGTTAACGACCACCGGATAGATGTCCGCTCGCACCCATTTGATGCGCTCCCCGCCAAAAACGAGACGGAAGTATTCCTGTGCATTGCTCGCTTCGTGCACGACAGACCGCATTCGATTACGAAGACTTAGTAGGTCGTCTGAATGGACACGCCGTGCCCAAGCGGTTTTATCCTCGGACAATGCGGAGAGGGGCATCTCCCACATCCGCTCAAACCCTGAACTGACATGATGCAGGCTTTTGAAGTCCGAACTCGCGGTCCAGAAGACGGCATCCACATGGTCTTCCATGTCTCGCTGCAAGTCAGCCGTGTGCCGCAGTTCGCTCAGCAAGGTAACTCCGGCTGTAACGTCGCGCGACGTGCAGAATGCGGCAACGACTGCACCATCGCTTGCACGTACTGGAGCCAGTGTGGAGTGCCACCACTTGCACTTGCCGTCCAGAGTTTCGCACGACCCGGTGAACTCAGCCATTTGACCGTTCATCGCCGTTCGTAAGGCTGTGCCCGCTTCCGATGTCGACCAGAACGCGAGCCAGTTTTTGCCAAGTAGCTGGTCTGGAGAGCCCGCCTGCATCAGTTGTTGGCCAACCTCTGATATGCAAACAATCCTTCCATCGAAGTCGAGAAGTTTCAGGCAATTTGCGTCTGTCGACAGCAAAGCGCGGGCAAGGCGTTCGGTGCATGCCGCTCGACCTCGGACGTCGCGAAGGCAGACAACGAGATAGGCGACGCCCAGTTCACCGCATACGACCGCTGCCAGTGATGCGATCGACAAATGTAAAAAAAGAAAAGTAGGGAAAGCAAGTGCTAGGGCGATAACGGCAAACGTTTCGCACCAGGAACTAAGCCTCCCACTCTCCGGTGCACTAGGGCTCAACCGCGCGGCAAACTCGGTGTAGAAGCGGTGGTTTGGATGTTGCAATTTGAAGGTCCATTTTCCGCGGGTAGGCATACGGCTTTCGCAAATACGCACAATCTATCTCGTAGGAACTGGACAATTATTCGATGTCCGGCTGACGAGTACATCTCTTCGCTGTTTACGGCGCGGGCCGAAAAATATTGACTTCGCAATAACGGTGTTCTGGTTCTGATGACTGGCATTTTCGATGGAGGGCTGGGCGTGTGCGGGATTATGGCGACCATCTCCTACACCCTGTATTCGTCTGCGCTTTTGCGCCAACGAGGATCATCGCGTATCGTTATGTCCGCCATTTTGACTCCAGCCGCCCAGTTTTGTCAGACGTAAACGTCTCCGTTCGCAAAAAAGGAGGCGTTAATGCAACAACAGCGAAAATGTAGGACGCGCTAAGTAAGGGCTAAGTATTGGCCATCGGCTACAGCAACCGCGATCCGGGCGACTCTAATGCACTTAGAGCTCCGAGAGGCTGAGACGTACAGGCGTCCCTTTCAAGTGTATGCAGGGGCACGGGCGAAGAACGAGTCCGCTGCGAGCGAATGTCTGCCTGTCAAGATGCCAAAATTTGCGGCAAATTTTTACGTAGTGTCTTGAGTCACCAGGACCATGATAATCGCGGCATTCAACCGTGCTTACCGCTACCGTCACTCTCCGATTGCAGAACGGAGGCTACTGTGTGGTCACTGCGGACGTACATCTCAATAAGCGAGGAACCATGGATTCATTTGCATACATTCAGCAAGGTGAGGCCCGGTAGGAACTGGTGGCTATCAGCAACGCACTCGGCGCATTTCGTCGGGGCGAAAAAAATTCATCACGTTGCCCGATTATCGGGAAGGCGAAGCAGGAGGGATTGCCGTATCGTCTCTTATACTGATTATTCGTATTTGGTTGAATATTTACCGATGTCAACGATTGACGTGACCTCGCTGTACACAATGGTTGTGGTGGCCGCAAGGAATGGTGCTACGCGGCTCGTGACCCGCAACGTCGACGCGCAAAGAGTGGTTGCCGCTCGCGGTGCAATGGTGGCTACTGGTCGAATTTGGTGGCCGGCGTGAGCGGCGGTGTAGAAAGCCCGCGGACTGCTAGGTCGCGGACGTGGCAAGCATATTGCACTCGGTGTACGAAACCAAACGCCCCAAGGATTCCGCTAGGACGGGAAATTCTGCTGACAGGACTTCGACCGTTCTGGAGGCGGAACGGGCAACGACTCAGGCGCTGAAATGGCGAAAGTAAAAAACACCGGTGGGACGAACTACCGTCAAACAACGGGCTCTCTTACGCCGAGATATTGCAAAATTATCGCCTCCTTGCGGTTGAGGTCGGGGTGCCAGCGGTTCTTTGGACGGCAACGACCGACGGCCTGCTTGATTTCACAAGGCAACACGTTTTCGCCTCAGATCAAGAACCAGGTCTTGAAAGGCCCGCATGGAGCGCAAATCGCTCACCCGGACGATGCCGCAGAAGTTGCGAACGCTTGGCGTTACTCGATTAACAGCGGCAAAGACTTTGCAATTGAACATCGCGTGAAATTTTACGACGGCATATATCAGCCAGTGCTGTCGCGGGCCAAAGCCGTGACCGACGGTAGCGGCGATATCCGGGGCTGCGTAGGCGTAAACTTGAGCGCCGATACTCAAGCGGGCGCGTCGGACGCTTTGCGCCTGAAGGCAGAAGCACGTTACCGGGCGCTTGTCGCTGCCGCAAGCGCCATCGTGTACGAGTGCGGCGCAGATGGGCAGTTCATGACGCCCCAGCCATCGTGGCAACGGTACACGGGGCAGCCGTGGGAGGAACATCATGGCTTCGGCTGGAGCGAGATGATCCACCCAGAAGATCGGGCGATTGCGCAAGCGGCACTGTCGGAATCGCTCAGCACCGACTTACCGTACCAAGCCGACGTTAGACTATGGTGCGCGGAGGCAAATGAATATCACCACTGCCGCATCAGTGCCGCCGGCACAAAGGACGAACAAGGCCAAGTGTATGAGTGGGTCGGCATGATTGCAGACATCGAAGAAACGGTCCGACATGCGGAAAAATTGCATGAGGACCAGCATCGACTGGGCCTCTCGATCAAAGCTGCGGAGATCGGGACATTTCACTGTCCGATGCCACTGAACGACATCGTTTGGAACGATCGCTGTAAGGAACATTTTTGGCTTGGGCCGCAGGAGCAAATCAACTTTGAACGCTTCTACGCAATCATTCACCCAGAAGATCGGCAACGCGCCAGAGACGCCGTAACGGCGGCCGTTTCAGGGGGCGTCGCTTACGATATCGAGTACCGGACCGTGTCCCGGGAGGGCGAAATTAGGTGGCTGCGGGCCAAGGGAAGCACGTTCTGACGCATCAGGGCGGCCGGTGCGCTTTGATGGCATAACGATCGACATCTCCGCTCAAAAAACGTCGAGCGTGAACGCGATAGGCTGTTGGAGCGTGAACGCGTCGAGAAGTCAGCGGCCCAAAATGCGAACCGGCTGAAAGATTCTCTGTTGGCGACGGTCTCCCACGAGCTGCGCACGCCCTTGAATGCGATGCAAACTTGGGTTTACTATTTGCGTAGTTGTCAACAGGACACCGCCGTGTTCTTTCGGGCGCTGGAGTCAATCGAGCGCAACCTGCGTTTGCAATCCAAGCTCGTTGACGATCTGCTAGACATTAGCCGTGTATCGTCCGGAAAGCTATTTTTAGAGACCGAGGCCGTCAGCGTAAAAGATATCGTTAACTTAGGCATAGGTAATGTCGACGCGATTACGGCGGCTAAGGGCGTCGTGATCACGACATCAGCCAATTGTGATGTCCTAGTGCAGGCGGACGCTCTTCGACTGCGGCAGGTTATCGTCAACGGTTTGGACAATGCAGCTAAGCATTCAAGCTCCGGCGGCCTTGTAGAGGTGTCAATCTATCGAGCGCCCACGTATCTGTATCGGTCACGGACCATGGCAGTGGCATCCCCCCTGACTTCATGGCGCGACTATTTGAGCCATTTTCGCAGGCAGACGACGCAGTAGGGCGTCGCCATGAAGGCTTAGGAATCGGCCTCGCCATTGCTAAAAGCATTATCGACTTGCACGGCGGATCAATCGTTTCCCGTAGTGATGGTATCGGCCTGGGGTCCGAGCTCGTGGTAACGCTTCCCCGTCTGCGGCAGAGCGAACAAGTGGACGACGCACGCCCTGCGGCGATTGCGCTAATTGAAAATCGCGAAGCTGCGCGCTTGCAAGGGGTAAAGATCTTGGTCGTCGAAGACAATCTGGATGCACTCGACGCACTTGCGGCGGTCTTCGAAACCGAGGGGGCCGTTGTGACGCAAGCAGATTCTCCAAACGCGGCACGTAGCCTCCTTGCCTTACACCGCTTTGATGTCCTTACGTCGGACGTCGGAATGCCCGGCGAAGATGGATACGCTCTGATGCGTTGGATCCGTAGCGTGCGTATCGCAACCCCGTCCGTTGCCATCACAGCGTTCACCCGGCCAGAGGACGAAGCTCGGGCTATTAATTCGGGATTCGACCGGTACCATCCAAAGCCAATTCACCCAAACATTCTGTTAGAGCTTGTTAAGAGCCTTGTTGCCAAGAATGAGCCGGAATAAAACGTATCGAACTCGTGACGCGTTGCAGGTAACAGGTCGCTTCCTCGCGCCTTGCAACTGACTACAAGCGCAAGCTCCAAAATCAGTCGCAACGCATCTCAAGCTGTCGACCACGAATATTTTCATCCTCCTGCCGACTTGACCGATACCTGCTGCGGAGATCCTTCCCGCCTACACAGGCTGGGAACGACGCGCCAGCACAGGCACGCGCGCATGAGCTCTTATGGAGCGGCCGGAGCCAAGTCGCGGGCCCCTCGTGCTGGCATAGATACGCAGCCGAATGCAGATTAATGCGCGTCCGATCACCGATCAGTCGCCCAGGCGAGCGCAAGCACTTGGGCGAAGGCGAAAATACAACGTCATGCGGATGCAAGCGATCTGCCGGCCATAACGGTCTGAGTCAACTCTTTTACGCATTTCAAGACCTTAATTCTTGTGTGCTGTCAGCGTTGCACTTGGAACTGGGCCGTGCATGTTTCGCGTTTCTTGGCAGGCCGGACGAGAATGAAACGAGTTCGACCCCGGAGCCCGATTCGACAAGGAACGTCGACAAAACCAAAAAAACCTCCGTTCCCTGCAGCGGTAGACCCTGACCTGCAGAATTATGGCTTCCTGCAGGCCTTGCCGACAAACCACGTTACGAATTCTGAATTGCCGACTCCATTGCCTCGCGGGTCACCGGTTTGAGCAGGTATCCATCGAATGACGCAAGCTCCGCGTCGCTAAGATCCGCCCGCCCAGTTACGGCGATGATGCAGGCTTGCGCATTGACGCTCGCTGCACGAAGTTGCCGACAGAGTTCGCGACCGTCAATATCAGGTAGTCCGATATCAAGAAAAATCGTATCGTAGGTTTTGGTCGCAATCAGATTCACTGCAGCCTGACCATCATATGCCACATCAGCGCGGTGGCCAATATCGCTGGCAAGCGCAGCAAACGCGTCCGCCAGACGCGGGTCATCTTCGATAAATAGAATGTGCATTAATGTTCACTTTTATCAAGGTCAACTTGTCATGTGATCAAAAAAACTAATCAGCGTGCATTTTACTGCTGTCAGGAATGGCTGACATGTTGCGTTCCATGGTGCAACTCGTGGCGGTCAGCGAAGCGCCAGACCGGGCGTGTTCTGTTCCGAGGAGTACATGACATAACGGCAATATTAGCTGGCGCTTGAGTGAATCAAATTTAGTTGCATGGAAGCGCGCTCCGAATCTCAGCGTTCTTCAGAAATACCGTCCACGGTTTCGGATCGGCGAGGCTTCCGGCCCGTGCAAGTCAGAGCACTGGTTCTAGACCGTTTGGCAGAAGAGTATTGCTTAGACAGGATGTTCCCGCACTGCGTGACAACTCAACTACCACCATCTAAAGCTGGTGGGATGAGGTTTCGCCCCAGCCGACTGAAATCGGCGAAACGTAGGGACCTTCGCTAAACCCATCGCGCCAAGCAAGCGATGCTGGCCATCAAAAACCAACATCGACCTGCGCGGTGAAAGCCGGTGGCTTCAGCGCTATGATCGACAACGAAAAAGTTCCCGATTGAACCGTAGGACTGTAAGCAAGGCCTAAGTAACCGTCGATATACTTAGGTTCTCTCAGTTGGCCGCGCCCCTGGGTGCGGCCGATTTTCGGCGCGATGCTCTCGCGCTTTTTTTTGGCTTACACGGATTGGGTCGGTGTTTTTACTTAGGTTTCGGTGTGCAATGGCGGCATCTTGAAAACCGGCGCTTTTGGATTACGACCGCCTCACAGAGCTAACCGGTGTACGAGGACATGGTTGACACTTTGGGTAACCCAACTGCCCGATACGACCATGCGGTGGAATCGCGAGACATCATGAGGCTTCGCTACAATTTTGCCAAACTGGCACTGCATCAAGTCGTGCCATTTCCCGAGCTTTGCCGCGCTTGGACATAAGCCGTCAGACCGGTCGGGCTGGATGTGTCGGAAATGTCCACGCAGGCGCGCGAACGCTTCACTGCCTTGAGCAATGGCCTCACGCGCACGCGCGCGCTAGTCGAGCAATTGCTGACGCTTGCACATGCTCAGGAAGGGAATGGCGTTGAGAAGAACCTTAGCTCGAAACGAACCGGCGACATGTCCAACATGCCCGCACTACAGGGACAATCGCCCGCAGCGGACCGATGAAACGCGCGAACACGATACTTTTCGCACCATGTTTTGCGAGAAACTTTTGCCCTGCTTCAAGTACCTGCGGATGAGTGCGGAATGGCCACAACTGCACAATCGTGGCCTTGTAACGGCTACCCAACCAATAGCTGAGGCCATCGCCGCCCACTGCGCCAGCGATGGCGCATCCGAATAACCCCCCGAGATTCAGAGAACCCGTGCCGACAAGCGCACTGGCTAGGAACATCGCGGTGCTGCCTGGTATGAACGTTCCGATAACGGCAATGGATTCGAGAAATGCAGCCAGGAAGACGACCGCGAGCGTCCAACTGGGATGCCCGGCGAGCACGTGCAACAACTGGACGTATGCGTGCTCCATCCGAATCTCTCCTTCGTCGTGCGTTATGCCTGTCCTGTGGACAGGTTCCGGGAATCGTTGAAACCGCTTAGCGAGAGCGAGCAACGACGGTCGTTGAAACTCCGGGCGGCGTTGCGGTACAGTCACGGAGTCGACCCCAGCGGCTGAAAATAGCGCGCACGAAATCCACCGTCGACATTCTCCAGTATCAATTGCCCACCCAAGCGCCGCGCAATCTCCGACACAATGCAAAGACCCAATCCACTTCCTGATGTACCGAAAGCGTTCGGCCGATAGAACGGCTCCAACACGCGCTTGAGCTGGTTATTCGGAATGCCTGGACCAGAGTCGACGATTTCAAACGTCACGTCCGTACCTGAGCGAATCATGGAAACGTCCACCTTTCCACCCGTCGGTGTGTATCGCACGGCGTTGTCAATCAGGTTCCTCAGCACCAGGGAAACAGAGGTTATCTCAATGACGATAACGGCTTCATCAATGCGCTCTACGCCCAAGTCGATATCTTTCGCACGGGCGAGCGAGATGTTCGCATTGATAGCGTCGGTCACCAAGCCACGGGGTGACGCGACGGTCGGCTGTTCCAGTGCTCCCTGTTCGGACCTGGCCAACGCGAGTAATTGTTCGACTAATCGATGCGTACGACGCAACCCGGATTGAAACGCCAAGAGCCTTTGGCGGGCGTCCGGCGATGTAATGGTGCTCTCGAGATTGCCAGCCTGAAGCAACAGCGCAGCGAGCGGTGAACGTAGCTCGTGGGCAGCACTAGCGATAAATCGGCGCTGATGGTCAATAGCATCTCTTAAACGTGCGATAAGGTTGTTAATCGAGTGCACGAAAGGCAAGATTTCCTTGGCGATATTCGCGTCCGACAGCGGCTCGAGCGAAATATGAGTTTGCCGGTCAAGGACAGTTGCAAGCCGTGTGAGCGGCGATAGCTTCGCGCGGACGATGACCGTGACAACGAGCATGAGCACCGGAAAGAGGAGCAGGACGGGAACGAGTGTTCTCATCGCCCCGTCGCGCGCAATTTCGTCGCGCAGCGCGGACGGCTCAGCGACCGCAATTCGCTCCCCGGTCTGAAGCGTTCGAATGTTGACGCGCCATCCTCGTTGCTCGCCAAGCAAATTATGAAATCCGTCTGCTAGCGCAGGGTCAACAGCCGGTGCGATATCCGGTCCAACACGTGAACGCCCTTCCGTCAGGCTGCTTATCACGACCCTGACATCGGCGTCGAGGGCGCTCGGACGCGACGCCTGTGAGCCCGAGAACGTAAGGGTTCGATTATCAATCAGGGCGGCGATTTGATTGAGCTGACCATCTTGGAGAGCTCTTGCTTCCTGATATGCAAACGTAAATGACAGCCCACAGGCGACAATACCAACTGCGACAATTACGGCGCCAATCCAAGCCGAAAGTTGCAGGGTTAGTGATTGTCTTTTTTGTCCACCAGCCATCCCACACCTCGTATGTTGCGAATCACTGACGAGCCTAGCTTCTTACGGATTCCGTGTATCACAACTTCGATAGCATTGCTTTCGACCTGTGCTTCCCACGGATAGACTTTTTGCTCCAACTGGCTTCGCGATAAAACTGTGCCGGGTCGATTTAACAATGCGCCCATTAGGGCGAACTCGCGACCGGTGAGCCTGCACTCGGTATCTCCGTAGACTGCCATGTGGGTTGCCGCGTCGACCGTGAGCTTTCCGCTGCGCATCGCGTTGTCGCCATGGTCACCGAGCCTGCGCGAAACCGCACGCAGCCGTGCGAGTAGCTCGCTGATCTCAAATGGCTTGGTCAGATAGTCATCAGCACCAGCGTCGAGCCCGGCAATCCTGTCGGCAAGCGCGTCGCGTGCAGTCAGGATAATGACGGGCGCTTTACTTCGCTCAGCTCGGAAGGAGCGAAGTACCTCGATACCGTCTCGCTTTGGCAGATTGAGGTCCAACAAAACGGCATCGTGCTCTTTGCTCATCAGCGCACCGGTTGCCGATTCGCCGTCATGCACCCAGTCCACAGCATAAGCCGCATCCTTCAGCGCCTGCATAATTGCGCTGCCAATCATTTCATCGTCTTCTACGAGGAGTATTCGCATGCGTCTCACCGGGCTCTCTGTCGAGCGTAAGTCAAACCTAAGTTTTAGGAGCTAGTCTCGCGTGCATTGTCCTCGGCGGATGTACAGCGTGTCACACCTCGAATCTGATAGTAGGTTGGAAAGATTGTTTCCCGCAACCGGGGGGATACGATGCTGTTTTTTTTCGCCCGTGGGTTTCTTGCTTCTGACATTGGCTCTTTTGATGAGCGGATGCCAGGCGTACGCTCCCAGAGCGCTTCCGGAGACGGTTCAATGGTCAGATGAGCTAGCGGTATCGGAGAGGCCCCTGACCCTAGACGAAGTAGTCCGGCTGGCGCTGGCGAATAGTCCAGATGTCCTTCGAGGCAAACAGGATCTCGCGATTGCGTCGGCCAAAGCGTATGCCGATGGTCTGCGAGTGGCTTGCTCAGTACAAACCTGCTGCCTGCTCTCTATGTGCACAGGCGCGAGAAGCAGCGCCAGAAGGTATCGTGAGATTATTGTTCAGCGAGGAGCATCGCCCAATGGTATTGGCCGTGTCTCATACTGGCTGTACATCAACGTGTGACGATGCCTCCGTTGAACCAGATAATCCCAGAATCGAGAAAAGATGCAGACCGACCCCAAGCTTCGCACTGGCACGCTCAATCAGATCCCTCGTGGCATATGGATGCTCGGGTTCGTCAGCATGTTCATGGACATATCATCGGAGATCATTCATAGCTTGTTGCCGATGTTTCTGGTGACGAGCTTGGGTGCTAGCGCCATGATGGTGGGCCTGATTGAAGGCGTAGCAGAGGCAACAACGCCCATCGTGAAAACGTTTTCTGGTGTGCTGAGCGATTATCTTGGCAACCGGAAATGGCTTGCGGTTATCGGTTACGGCATGGGTGCGTTGAGCAAGCCCTTGTTTGCGCTCGCGCCAACGGCCGGCTTTGTCCTGACTGCACGCGTCGCGGACCGAATCGGCAAGGGTGTGAGAGGGGCGCCACGCGATGCGCTCGTGGCCGATATCACGCCTGCCCATCTGAGAGGTGCTGCGTACGGCTTACGCCAGGCACTCGACACGGTCGGCGCATTTCTCGGACCGTTGCTTGCCGTCGCGCTGATGTTGCTGTGGGCAGACAATTTTCGTCTCGTGTTTTGGGTCGCTGTCATTCCCGGTCTCGTTGCGGTGTTGCTGCTGATATTTGGCGTTCAGGAACCGACGCAACATACGACCGCGAAGCGAGTAAATCCGCTCAAGCTTGAAAACCTTAAGAAGTTAACTGGCCAGTACTGGTGGGTGGTGTTCATCGGCGCTGCGTTCGCGCTCGCACGGTTTAGCGAAGCATTCCTTGTCCTACGCGCGATGCAAGGCGGCGCACCGGTGGCACTGGTCCCGCTTGTGATGGTAGCGATGAACCTCGTGTATGCGGCGTCGGCATATCCATTCGGAAAACTTGCCGACTCTATGGGTCACACCAGATTGCTCGCCATCGGTCTTGTGGTGCTCATCGCGGCAGATGTTGTGCTGGCGCACGGAAACCATTGGTCGGTTGTATTACTGGGCGTCGCGCTGTGGGGCTTGCACATGGGCATGACGCAAGGCTTGCTCGCAACAATGGTGGTTCACTCGGCCCCGCCGGACCTGAAAGGGACAGCGTTTGGCTTCTTCAACCTAATGAGCGGCTTCGCGACGTTGGTTGCCAGCCTCGTCGCAGGTGAGCTTTGGGACCGAGTGGGCGCTGCGACAACCTTCTACGCCGGCGGGGGATTATGTGTGTTGACGCTGTGTCTCCTCGCTATTGGCAAAAGGCCTCGGGAAAGAAACACCATCTAGTACAGTGCGTGCAGGCGGTGGACGCTTTAAGCAGGAATGTTGTAATAATCCCACCAACCAAAAACTTCGCGCAGTCGCTGGTGTGCCCAACATTCGAACTCATCAAAAAAACGCTTCCGCTCTTCCAGCGGAAGGGTCGCCAGTTGCCAACTACTGTAGAAATTCTCGTGCTTACCACTGAGCACATACTTTCCCACTTCGTATTCTCAAGGTCAATGGTGAGAATAAAGTGGTTGGTTAAACGCGGATTTCGTTCTCCGAACGCCTGACCCATCGACATTACCATTGGAGGTCGGGCCGTACGCGGAATTACCTTCTCGCGAAAAAGGCGCGGCCTTATGTTCTCTATTTGCATCAATTGATTGCTGAGCATTGTTACTTTGATAATTGTCATTCTGTTGAACGACACGTTCCATTGCCCTAGGCCCATCGGCCTGGGCCGCAAACGACATGGCAGGCAGAACAAGGATAGAAGCGGCGATGACGGCGCTCAGATGATGTCGCATGATGTACTCCGAAAATATTCCACTAATAGGCTTGGGGCCTTTTTAGGCAACAACGAGTCAAAATATCCTGGCACTCCCAAGCTCGAACGGGTAGATAAAACGTTAAAGACGTCGATTGTATTCAACGCCCAATACAGCGTGTATCTAACCGGTACTTCAAGAATAGACAGATATCCTTAACGAATACTTATCTACATTGAATTTTCTTCTTAAGAGATTCCTAAGGTTGCCGTGTCAGCATGAATAAACCATTACTCGACAAGGGGGTGAAATGTTCAAGCTGATAGCGGTCGTCGCTGGCAGCGTTCTTCTCATCGCAAGCGTGAACGCCCGGGCGTTCACTGGCCAGCAGTTCATAGAGGACGCCAAGGTACACATCACGCAAGCTCGCGCTATCGCTGTGAAAGCGCGATCGGGAAAGATAGTTGATGAAGAGCTGGAGAAGGAGCGGGGCGGTAGCGGGCTGCGTTATTCTTTTGACATCCGGAACGGGAAGGAGACTTATGAGGTCGGTGTGGACGCACAGAATGGCGCCGTCTTGGAGAATAAATTGGAAGGTCCGAATCCTGATTGATGGCGTGCTCACCTAGTAGACAGACCTTCTAGCGCTGGCCAATGCTGGCCAATCGGGTTCTTGTGAAGTCGCGGGAATGTGCGGTAAATCGAGCTTGCTCCGGTGCTCGGCTACTGTCGTCTTCGGGCCCCTGCGAAGCGCATCGGCGTTGGCCCCGGAGACACCCAGAACCCTTCGGAACGCGAAACTCGGTCTTGAAAGTCGAGACCGACGGCGCGTGCCACTCCCTACCCTTGATTCCAGTCAATTCTCTGTGGACGACAGCTATCGCCATCACGCTACGGCCGGTGCGTTGGCAAGCCAACTATCGCCGCCGGAATAGGGAGCAACAGATTCGACGTGCGCACGTCATAGCTTTTTATCCGAGCGTTTGCACCCTGGCGCGCAACGACCTGGTTGGGCGGGTCATCTCGAGACGTGAGCAGGTTGTACTTCCACGGTGACGTGAGAGAGGCCTTTGATTCGCTCGAGAAGCGCGTGAAAAAACCGTGAATCATGCTGCGACTTGTTGGTGGAAACCGACACCACGGCGCTCATATGGCCCGGTCCGACCCGCCAAACATGCAGGTCAACGACCTTGTCGCCGCCGTCCTCAATGGCGTGGCGCACGTTTTCCGCCGTGCGCTGGTCCGAGCTCATGTCTAGCAGAATTGCGCCGGTGTCCCGCATCAAACCGTACGACCAATTTCCAATCACTAATGCGCCGATGACGCCGGCGAGTGGGTCCATCCAAAGCCACCCAAACGCACGCGCGAGCACAAGACCGATGATAGCCAGTACCGAGACCGCCGCATCTGCTATGACGTGGACGTATGCAGAGCGGATGTTGTGGTCCCGAGTCGTTGCGTCATGCGCTTCGTCGCGGTGCTCGTGTTCTTCGAATTCGATTTCGTAATCGCCATCCGATAGCTGAACCGTGGCCTTAAATGCGTGGGGTTCCGGAATTCGTTGCGTTGATTCCAAATAGCCGCCGCGGTCCGCTAACGTAAACACCTGCCGGGTTCCGTTTGGTCGGACGGTTGTGATCAGCACCCCCAACGGGCTCAATCGGGGATTCTCGGTGGCCGGAGTAATCCGGAACACCGGTGGCACCCCATCCTCATAGATCGAAACGGCGAACGCGCCAGCTGGAGCTAAAATATTTTGGGCCTCTTCCTGATGGGGGTGCTCATCGTGGCCATGCCCGTGATTGTGGCCATGGCTGTGTCCGTGAGAACCGCCGCTTAGAAGCCACACGCTTGCAATGTTGACGAAGAGACCAAGCACAGCAATAGGAATTGCTTCGCCGAAATGAATGGGTATTGGGGATAAGAAGCGAGAGACCGCCTCGTAACCAATCAGCAGAGCAATCATCGCCAGCACGATAGCGCTCGTGAATCCTGCCAAGTCGCCGAGCTTGCCCGTGCCGAACACAAAACGGGAGTCGGTCGCATGCTTTCGTGCATAGGTATAAGCGAGTGCCGCGATCAACATAGCACCCGCGTGAGTAGACATGTGAAGGCCATCGGCGACGAGCGCCAAAGATCCAAACAAACTGCCGCCCACGATTTCGAGGACCATCATCGCGCTGCACAATCCGATCACCGCCCACGTTTTGCGCTCGTTCTTTTCATGGCCATCGCCCAGAAATATGTGGTCGTGTTTTGCGCCGAACGCGGCGTCTTTGCTATCACTCATGTTTTGGCTTTACTTAAAATAACTATGGACGACTTCAATGAGCTGTTCCGTCGCGCTGCCGGCCGGCTCTTTGCTCCCGTCGGCATCAACGAGGTGGTTCCTGATGTGGTCTTCAAGCACCACGGCGAGCAAGCCGTTCATCGCACCCCGACAACTCGTTATGCGCTGCAGGACATCTGAACAGTCATGCTCTTCATCGAGCGCTCGCTCGATGGCCTCGACTTGGCCCTTGATTCGACGAATTCTATTAAGAAGTTTTTGTTTTTCCTGAATTGTGTGGCCCATTTCGTTCCTCCTATACCTGGGGGGAGTATATACTCTTCATCGATCCCGTATAGGGGGCGAGGGTATCATTTGAAGGCGGCCCGCTTCGGCATTTCGCCGACCATGGTTTCACTTAGAACGTCACTGACCGAACTATCGTCCGAAGGCCCCAAGTTATGCCCGCACGCCTCAACGCTGCTTTCACCGCACTGCTTGCTGCCGCGCTGTTTGGCGCGACTACACCGCTTGCCAAGACGTTGCTCGGCTCCCTGTCACCATTTATGGTTGCGGGCTTGTTTTACTTGGGTAGTGGCGTGGGCCTTGCCATTGGTATCCTCATTCAGCGCGTTAGCCGCACGACGGACGAGCGGCATAACCAGAGCCGCATTCATGTTTCAGAAGTGCCTTGGCTTCTTGGCGCTATTGCAGCGGGCGGCATCGCTGGACCTGCGCTGCTGATGCTCGGCCTGAGCACCACCCCAGCAGCAACCAGCTCCCTTCTCCTTAACCTTGAAGGTGTTTTTACTGCAGTAGTTGCGTGGGTCGTGTTTCGCGAAAACGTCGACCTGCAGATCTTTCTCGGGATGGTTGCGATAGTGGCAGGCGGCGTCGTGCTGTCCTGGCAGCCCGGTGCAGCGGGCGTGTCTACAGGTGCATTGTTGGTAGTGGGCGCGTGCGTTGCGTGGGCCATTGACAACAATCTCACGCGCAAGGTGTCGACTAACGATGCGATGGTTATTGCGTGCCTGAAAGGGCTGGTCGCCGGGTCCGTCAATTTGGGCATCGCGCTTCTGCTGGGTGCGCACCTTCCGGGGGTCGGCAAGATCGCGGCGGCAATGATGACTGGACTCGCCGGCTACGGTATAAGCCTGGTGCTTTTTGTCGTCGCGCTGCGCAACCTCGGAACGGCTCGAACAGGAGCGTACTTCTCGGTCGCACCGATATTCGGCGTTGCCCTGTCACTCATTCTTTGGCCGGAATTGCCGTCCGTGTTGTTCTGGGTGGCGGCCGCACTAATGGCTCTCGGGATCTGGCTGCATATCCGCGAGCGGCATGAACATCCCCACACACACGAAATTCTAGATCACAACCATCGACACCGACATGACGAGCATCACCAGCACGCGCACGACTTTGCGTGGGACAGTGAGGAGCCACACACGCATCCCCATCACCACCTGCCTATTGCACACACCCATGCGCACTTCCCCGACATCCATCACCGGCATACGCATCGATGAGCCAAGGGAACGCTTGGTTTCAGCCGGCAATTTATGGCTCGACACGTAGCCGTCAGGGGCAAACAGAATGTGCAACAGCGGCAGACCCACGTTGGTACCGCGGAAGGATGGCACAGCCTGCGAAATCCCCGACTACATGACCGGGGTCGGCGCCCGGATACCCTCGTTAATTGTGGGGATTCAAGTGCATAGAGACGCCAGATCGAAAAAGCGGCCCTTTCACAAATGAATCGCTTTGAGTGCTGCGACGTCATTCGGATTTCTCGACTGCGCGCCGCTGAGACTATGCATCGGCAATCACGAGCTCTATCGCCTTACAGCAATGCAGCGCACGACAGTCACCTTCGCGACTCTTGGCGTCTATCGGGGGCGGGGCGCACGCGAGAGGCAGGGCGCTGCGGAATCAGCATTACGCATAGCACGATAAAGCCTAACAGGATCATCGACACGTAGGAGCGGCTGATTTGTAGACCGCCTTGCGCTAAAGGCTTGTCAAGCAGGTCGCCGAGTGTCGCGCCAAGCGGCCGGGTAAGGATGAATGCAGCCCAAAAAAGCAGCGTTCGTGAAATGGATGTCCAAAAATACAGCGCCACAACGAACACCAGACCCGCGCCAAACATTAGTGCGCCGTACTCATAACCGAGCCCAAGGCCGCCGAGATCTTTATCGGCCGCCCAGTCTCCAAGCGCCGTGCCCAGCGTCTGGGAAAACATGATGGTAATCCAATAGAACCATTCGGCCCGGGGGGTAGATACGCTCTCAACGGACACCGTGCCTTCAACCTTGTACCAGACTGCGAGACTCGCGAGCAGCAGCGCCATCACAATGGCGACACCACCTGCATACCCTACGCCGACTGATCGATCGAAGAAATCGGCCAATGTCGTGCCGAGCGTGGTGGTCGCGATAATCGTGGCCCAATACAAAAACGGATGAAAGCGGTCGGCTTTAATCTGGGCGGAGATGAGTCCAACGAAGATAAGCGCGAAAATTGCCGTGCCAATCAAGTAGCCCAAATTGAGAGACATCGTGACCCAATCTCCCCCCGTTTCGCCGAGGGTGGTTGCCGCTATCTTGATGATCCAGAAGCCCAGTGTCACCTGAGGGATTTTGCTCACCGCATGATCGAGTAACGACTGGGCATCGCTTTTCATCAAGGTTCCTATCAATGGTTGGCCGAAATAAATGCCGTTCGATTATCGTGGATGCTTGATTAAGGAACGCTTAGGTCATGTTCTGCGGCACGCTTCCGACCTGGGGAAGGCAGCAGTGAGTTATTTGAAGCTTGGTATTTGCAATGCGCGGCATCGTCAGGCGGCAAGCGGTTGCTAAGCCGGTGCGCCGTCGATCACCAGTAGTCCGTCTTCAAAAGGAACGTGTCCGAGTAGTGAAGCGAATTTTTCGGTGCCTTCATGACCTTCTGCCAAACACTGGCAACATTTGCGAACGACCAATCCCATTGAGTCGACCTTCGGCAACGTTCGACACCGAATATCCCGCGCGCGCAACGCTTCGCGCCCGACCTTCCCTGACCTCGCATTCAAGCTGATTGAGTTTGCGGAAAAACATGGCGGCGCATTTGTGCACAGGCATGGATTTGAAGGCGGTGGCGGTTTAGCTGAGAATGTCGCTTGTTTCGAGTAACAGCATGCTGCCCGGAACACCAAAAAAAACCCGGCATTTCGGCCGGGCTAAAAGAGCGATCGGAGGCAAGAATTTCAGGCACGTACGTCTTACGTACCCGGCTGCAAAGTCTTGTCACCGACCCCTCGCGTGGTCGGTATAGCTCCCCAAGATGCGGGCTCATTTTTGGGGCAGAAATTAGTCCCGCAGGGAGGATACATCGGATACTACAGTGCAATTATTAAGAAATACTTAGGGGCACCTGGCAATTATTCAAAGACTGTCCCGCGCGTCCACCTGTCCACCTCTCCGCAGCACGCTTCTTTCCACTACTGTAGATACTTGCTACTCGAAGTTCTAATAAATAGACAAAGACGTTGTTTAGCAGCCAAAAGTCGCTCAACTATTCGCGCTGCAACGATTACCAATAGCGATATTTAGGAGGAGAGGGCTCACGGCGTTCGGCTACTCGGCGCTCAGGCGACTACGGGCTGTGATTTGTACACGAATCCCCGCCGATATCAGTGCAAGAACAACCTTAAATCCGAAAAATGCCAACTGGATACGTTCTCTCCGTATTTGCGCGCAACGACGAAGGATCGATCAGGAGATTCTTCTTGACCGCAGTTTCCATATTCCCGCAAGCTGACGAAGCAAGAAATGAAGCTAAGTATTGCCTAGATAGTGGGCTAGATCACGTTCAGTTATTTTAGGTATTCCGGCGTAGCGAAGGCGTAAGCGCCGTCCCCAGAAGGACGCCCGTTACTGTAAATCACGTAGGGAGCGCGTGAGTGATGATGGTCAGCTAACCCACGCACGCCATAGCCGAGCATGAACAAGCAAAACGCGATGCCCGCGCTGAGTGCGAACACTGCTTTAATCATCAGTAATATTTGCCTCTATCTGGAAATTATCGCGACGTTACGCGGGGCGGCATGAGGTGCGCTCCCTGAAGACGTAAGCAGAATGATTTAGCTTTAACCTGCTTATCTAAACTGGGTCTTCCATCTACCTAGAACCTCCTTAACTGAAGCTATCTCTGCCTGTCAAAAGCTTCGCACTCGGCTGCGACCGATTCGTCCTGCACCTCCAATGACTTTGTCTCGTTTTTTCGTACTCAAACTCACGCTACTTTTTCCGTTGTCCCGTATCCGCATGTCGTGCTAAATCCGCTCGACGAATAAATGCGTCGGCAATCATATACCCTTCAATCCAGTCGAGCATGTCCCATCATGTTTGGGCGAGTATTTCGTATGGCCGCCGGGAAGGTTTGCTCGACTTTTAACGCCCTGTGCGAGGCGTCCATCTGCCCATCAAAAGATCAAGGAGCGGATGCGCCGGGAATGTGCTTAAGGAACGCTTAAGCTAAAAACCCGGACAATGCGCATTAAAAGGAGAACTGATGCGCTTGCTACTGGTCGAGGACGACGACATGATTGCCGAGACGGTTGTCGATTTTATGCGCCGGGCGGGCTACGCTATCGATCACGCTGCGGATGGGCGCGCGGCCGACCCGTCGCTTGCTAACGGTGTGTACGATCTAGTGTTGCTCGACCTTGGTTTGCCCACGCGGGACGGCATCGAGGTTTTGAATACTTATCGCCGGGGGGGCGGCGGGGCGCCGGTGATCATCATTACCGCACGCGATGCTGTCGACGAACGTATCCGCGGCCTGGATGCGGGCGCGGACGATTACCTGATGAAACCGTTCGACATCGACGAACTCGCGGCACGGGTTCGCGCTATGCTGCGTCGGCGCACCGGCCAAAAGCAGCCGGTTTATACGCACGGTGAATTGACGCTGGACCCGGCTTCGCACGAAGCCACGAAAGCGGGCGTGGTGCTGCCGCTCGTGCCGCGTGAAATCGCGTTGCTGCAGGCGTTGATCGAAGAACCCACGCGTGTTTTTCGCCGCCCCGAGCTGGAGGATAAACTGTACGGATGGGGTGAGGAAGTGGGCAGCAACACCATCGAAGTGCACGTGCATAGCTTGCGCAAGAAGATCGGCACGGACGAGATCATGACCATTCGCGGCGTGGGTTACCGGTTGAAGAGACTGGGATGATGTCCATCCGGCGATGGCTGCTAGGCTGGCTGATCTTCGGCCTCGCGGCCGCGTGTCTAATCGCGGGCTACGGCATCTTTCATTCCGCGCGTCATGAAGCGGGCGAGTTGTTTGACTATGAGTTGCGAACCGTTGCGTTGTCGATGCCTGCAAACATCGCGACGACCGACGGCGCCGAGCATAGCGAGCGCGATTTCAATGCGCTGGCCGAAGACCGAATCGCCATCGACATCTGGAGTCCGGGCGGCACGCTCATCTACCATTCGGCGAAGGAGCCGGTGCTGCCCCAGCTCTCCGAAGGTTTCCGGACGATCGAGCGCGATGAATTTCGCTGGCGCGTTTTCGGCGTGCAGCAGGCGGACCGCTACGTGCAGATTGCGCAGCCCTACTCGGTGCGAGACGACCTCGCGGCGCGCCTCGCGCTGCGCACGTTATGGCCGCTCGCGCTGCTCGTGCCTGTCACCATCGCCTTCGTGCTGTTGATCGTGGCGCGCGGACTCGCGCCTATCGGCAGTTTGTCGCGGGCGCTGGCAAACCGCTCGATTGACTCGCTTGATCCGGTCGTTATCGACGAACGTGTGCCGGTCGAGATCAGGCCGCTCGTTGACGCGCTGAACGATCTTTTGGAACGGCTCAGCGTGGCATCGAAGGCGCAGCGGACATTCGTGGCCGACGCCGCGCACGAGTTGCGCACGCCGCTAACCGCCCTCAAGCTGCAGTTGCAGGCAGCAAAACCCGATGCGCTCGCCGCGCCCGACGCACCGGTGATCGAGCGTCTCGAGGGACGCGTAAATCGCATCATTCATCTGGCGCAGCAACTGCTAAGCATGGCGCGCGAAGACGCCCGCCACGAGAAATCGATGATTCCCGTCAGCCTGCGCCGCGTCGCCGAACAATCAGTATCGGACTTGTCGCTGCTGGCCGAAGCTAAGCAAATCGACCTTGGTCTTGACGCGCGAGGGCCGGCAACGTCAGGCGACGGGAATAACACGTACACCGTGCTCGGAGACGAACAGGCGTTGGGCATCCTGCTGAAAAATCTCGTCGATAACGCAATCCGCTACACGCCCGCCGGCGGTCGGGTCGATGTCGTGCTGACACGCGACACGGCGACCGGGGGCGTGTTGCTCGAGGTGGCCGACACAGGACCAGGCATTGCCGAGGACGAACTTAAACGCGTCTTCGACCGGTTTTATCGCGGCTCTTCAGTGAAGGAGCAGGGCAGCGGCCTAGGACTCGCCATTGCATCGAGCATCGCGGCACGTCATCGGGCTATTCTCGCTGTGAGCAACCGGACCGACGGGTCGGGATTGAGCATCCGATTGAACCAGTTGCCGACGGTGTCTGTCTGAAATTCCGGGGGAGTCCTTGACGCTTCACTCATCATTTCGTTCACACTTTGCTGCGACACAAGGTATCGTGCCCGAGTCTGTTGGATAGAATCAGATTGGTCGCCGGAATCTTTGGTGGTCTGCTGCTTGCAACGTTTGCTAATCTGCTCGCTATCTTGCCGTTCGCAGTATAAGCATTTGTGAACGCTGCGGCGATGTTCGTCACGGCCGGGATGCTGGCCTAGCGCTGAACCTGGATCAGCCCTCATGGAAGCAAAACGGCGCAGCAGTTTCAGAACGCATAGTTGTCTGGTTGCGGAACGTCATCGGGATCGGGTACGCTGGGCTATTGCTGAATATGCCTGGTGTTTTACCGCTGTGAACGATGAGGCACTGTGATGACGCATATCCATCCCCAAGCACGGACAACTCCCGTTGTACGAGCGGAAATCGCTCGATCTACGTAAGCGTCTCGCGTGGGCCCTTCAGATTTCCGTAGACCAGCGGATCATTTTGATGCTGGTGGGAACGAGAGCAGAATTCTGGCGACGTTCCAAGGCAGTAGTTCGTCGATGACGTTGATTTTGTGGTCCGCGATGCGGGTCAGCACGTACTCAAGATAAGCACGTGGATTGATGCCATTGAGCTTGCACGAGCCGAGCAATGAATACATCGCCGCGGCCCGTTCTCCTCCACTGTCGGAGCCGGCGAACATATAGTTGCGCCTGCCGAGCGCCACACAACGCAATGCATTCTCCGCAAGTACATTGCTGATTTCTGCCTGTCCATCGTCGCAGAACAACGTGAGCGCATCCCAGCGGCTCAAAGAGTAGTTAATCGCTTCGACCAGCGGTGCTTTCGCCCAAAGCGTGGCAAGTTTTTCTCGCATCAACTTTTCGAGAGTCACGAGCAGCGGCTTGCTCTTTTCCTGGCGCACGCGCAATCGTTCATCTGCAGGCTTGCCGCGGATCTCAGCCTCAATACCGTATAGCTCCCCGATCCTGTCAAGCAATTGCGTGGTGGTTTCCGACGGCGTTTTCTCATGGACGTCAAAGACATACCGCCGAGCATGATCCCAACAAGCGGCCGGATGGATTTTCCCATCGAGGTACAGATCAGCATAGCCCGCATACGCGTCCGCCTGAAGGATGCCCTCAAATTTAGCAAGATGAGTTTGTGGGTGGATGCCTTTGCGGTCCGGTGAGTAAGCGAACCAGACGGCGGCCGGTTCTATGGAAGCCGAACGGCGGTCATCGCGAACGTAGACCCAGAGCCGACCCGTGCGGGTTTTCTTGTTGCCCGGCGCGAGCACCGGGATCGGTGTGTCATCCGCGTGGATCTTGGTGGCCGCCATAACATAGGCGCGCAGCGCTTCGGTCAGCGGCCTGCAGAGTTCTTCGCACTGTCCAACCCAGCGCGCTGTGGTGGCGCGATCAAGGCGTACGCCTTCGCGCGCAGCGATCCCCGTTTGGCGATACAAGGGAATGTGGTCGGCGTACTTCGAGACCAGGATGTCAGCGAGCAAGCTCGGATGCGCCATGCTGCGCTCGATCGGCAGCCCCGGCATCGGCGGCTGTTCGATGTGACCGCAACTGGGGCAGGCCATCTTGCGTCGAATCGTGCGGATTACCTTAAACATAGCGGTGACGCGCGCCAACTGCTCGGACACGTCTTCGCCAAGCGCGCGCATGGCGCTGCCGCACTTGGGGCATATCGAATCGGGTTCGAGCACGCGATCTTCGCGTGGCAGGTGGGGTGGCAGAGCTTCCTTGGGCGCCTGCACGGAGATGCCTGAACTTGGAGATCGCGCGCGCGCCCGGCGAACGTCGGCGGCGCCTTGCCCAATTGCCAGATCCTCTAGCTGTGTCTCAAGTTGATCCAGCTGCCGATCCAACTGCTCGGATTTACGGCCGAAGTGCATCCGTTTGAGCTTGTCGATCTGGACCTTCAGACGTTCAATCTCACGATCTCGATCGGCAATTGATGCGAGGGCCTCGCTTAGCAAGGCCTGCAGGGTGGCAACATCATCGGGGAGATCGGCGTCGCTGGACATACGGCGCAGTTTACGAGCATCCCGCGAGGTTTACAACCGCTACACCATCGATAACGCTGCTGTGCGGCGAGGTTGGCGCCAATCGATCCCTTCGAGGACCATGGATAGTTGAGCGCTCGTCAAATGGATCTTGCCGCCATCGGCCTGTGGCCAGATGAAACGACCATGTGAAAGGCGCTTCGCGAGGAGCCATACGCCGTCATCAGTCGCCCATAAAATCTTGATCAAATCACCGCGGCGCCCACGAAAGATGAACACGTCCCCGCTCAGCGGATTCTCACCGAGCGCTGTCTGCACCTTGGCAGCCAACCCCGGGAATCCAGAGCGCATGTCGGTGATACCTGCTGCAATCCACACTCGCGTACCCGCCGGCAGGCCGATCACGATCTCAAACTCGCCAGCACCGCGCGAAGCGTCTCGACATCGACCGCGCCGTCCACTTTGACTATTGCACGGCCGATTCGAACTTCGATCGTGCCACCCGGGGATGTCGCCTTCGCCTTATCCGGTTCGATCAACGCCTCTGGCGCAACCACGCTCGCTACGTCTGTCACCACGCTCACGGGAATAAGCCCGCTCACCTTGCCCTGCTGTTTAACTCTATGCTCTCGTCGCCATCTGAACAGCAGGTTAGCGTTCAAGCCGTTCTCACGAGCAAGACTTGAAACCGAGACACCGGGCTCACAGGCCGCATCCACCATTCGGCGCCGAAACTCCGGGCTATGATTCGGGCAGCCTTTACGACTGCCCGAGTGCGATTTTTCTAATGTCAAAGTGGTTCCCACCATTCAAGTAGTGGGAACCACTTTGGCGTCTCACGGTAGCGAGATCAAGTGCGGCCCTCCCGCGACGCTTACCGATCTACGGAATCCACAAGCGTTGTTGCCAAGCGCTACGGCATTAGCGACGAGACAGTGCGTAAATGGCGTAAGCGCGGCGAGCAGGCCTGTCAGGACCGCTCGAGCCGCCCAAAACGTCTGCCATGGCGGGCTACTGACGAGGAACGCGCTGTTATCTGCACGGTGCGACGCGCGACGGGTTTTCCGCTCGATGATCTGACGTTTGTGCTACGCCATTTCCTGCCACATATAAACCGTGACAGCGCTTACCGCGTACTCAAATCCGAAGGTCTCAATCGACGGCCACCAAAACCAATATCAGGTCCTCTCAAGGGCCAAGGGTGCTTTAAGGAATACGACCTCGGCTTCGTCCATATGGACGCCAAGCATCTGCGAAAGCTACGCACGGCCGATGGGCACGTGCGCAAACGCTTTTTATATGTGGCAACCGATCGCTGCTCGCGCTTCGTCTTCCTAAAAGTCTACGATGCGGAAAATGCCACGAAAGCGACCGATTTCCTTGCTAAGGCTAGAAAGGCATTTCCATTCCGCATCACCCATATCTTGACCGATCGAGGGTCTTGCTTTACGGCCGATGAATTCGAACGCGCCTGCAGTGATTTGAGGTCCCACACCGCAAAACAAAAGCCTATACGCCGCAAACCAACGGCATGGTCGAGCGCTTCAACGGTCGCGTGTCGAGCGAAGTTCTTGGCATCAACATCGCTGGCCACGTAGATTTTGAAGTCCTGTTGACAAGCTTCAATCGTGCATACAATCGGCGACGACAGCGAGTTCTTAAGGGAAGCTCACCCATCGACATGATCGACCAACGTTCCAAGCTGAATAGACGCCTTGCCAACCCGCTTTACAAGCCTCCAGCGGACCAAGACATTCTTCTAGCTAAAGTAAACAAAATCCTGCTTTACGCCAATGAGGTCTCGCAATCAGACAATTAAAAAGAGCTATCTAAATTTGTCGATCCAAGCCCAAGCGTGGTTAAGTCCCACATCAAAGGCCTCATTCACCGATGAGAAGTCGTGCTCCTTGAATTCATGGAGTGAAAACGGCTCCTCGTTGCATTCACCGGATTTCCGAATATACCGCTGCGATATTCTTATGCGTTCATCAGAGGTGATCGTCACTTCGATGTAGATCTCAAAACCTTTGTGGCATGACCAATGAGAATAAGAGTAGATAAGGCCTCCATAGAGCGATCGTGACATCGCTCTGGATGGTGCCTTCAATTACTTAGAGGCGGTTTCAAAAAGACCTCTCAGGACTGTTAACTTTATAAACATACTGTTAACCTAGGCCATCGTGACGACGAGACCAAGGAATGGACAAGCCGATCATTGACGATGAGTTATGGAAACGGATCGAACGCTTACTGCCACAGCCGAAGGCTCGGCGCGAGAAGTATCCCGGTCGCAAGCCGGTACCGGATCGCGCAGCATTGAGCGGCATTGTGTTTGTGTTACGCACAGGGCTGCGGTGGCGCGATCTACCCGCCGAAATGGGTTGCGGCTCTGGCGTGACATGTTGGCGCCGCTTACGCGACTGGCAAGAAGCAGGCGTGTGGGATCGATTGCACGAACTACTGCTCGCCGAGTTACGCGCAGCGGGCCAGATCGACTTGTCACGCGTGGTTGTCGATTCGTCTTCCGTGCGGGCTATCGGGGCGGGCCAAAAACTGGGCCGAACCCTGTAGACCGTGCGCGACCGGGCTCTAAGCACCATGTTGCGACCGACGCAAACGGGGTGCCGCTTTCGATCATCTTGACCGGTGCGAATCGCCATGACGTCACACAATTGTTGCCTCTCATCGATGCGATTCCAGCCATCCGTGGCATACGCGGTCGCCCCTTGCAAAAGCCTCAAGTGGTCTTCGCAGATCGCGGATACGACTCCGAAGCACATCGACAGAAATTGCGCGATCGCGGTATTAAGCCTGTTCTCGCCAGGCGCCGCACTGAACATGGCAGCGGACTTGGAAAGTATCGATGGGTAGTCGAACGTACTCACGCCTGGTTCCATAATTTTCACCGTCTACGAATCCGCTACGAGCGACTGGCCAAGATCCATGAAGCCTTCTTGAAGTTCGCTGCTTGCCTAATCTGCTGGAGTACTCTTCAGCGATCTATTTCGGCTTTTTGAAACCGCCTCTTAGCTCCTGCTTAGCCGTTTTCGGTGCGAGACCAAGTCAAGAAAGCACGGTCAAGAAAGCCACTTCGTACAGATCTCTAGTGCGCCACAACTTACGCGGAAGTTACTGTATAGGATCATGCGCTTACTAATTCAATTATAGAGGCTTGACATTCGCCGTCGACAGAACCCGACAGTGCCGAGGGCGCTGCGTCTGCTTGATCGCGAAATTACAATATTGCAGCAAGATGGACGGTTGTCCTATATATGCTGCTGGCAATGATCTTCCAACTGGTCCTCAAATCGACTTGCGAGATCGTTTGCGATCGAATATTCGACAAGACCGCTTGGAAAATTGTATCGTCCTCATTGCTGATAGATAGCAGCACTCGGTCTTTCGGAGTTGTATGCAATTTTGCTTCTTCATGATTAATCTCTGCACTTAAGTACGAGCACTGCATTGGTGCCCCCAAACGCAAACGAGTTGGACAACATTATCCGCAAGGCCTTGCGCTCGCGCACGTGGTTCGGGACGTAATCAAGATCGCACTCTGGGTCCGCAGCGTACAGATGCATTGTTGGGAGGAGTATCTTAGATTGCATTGCCAAGAAAGACAGCACGCATTCTAGGGCGCCTGCTGCGCCTAACAGATGTCCATGCATAGACTTGGTTGCACTGATCGGGATGCGGTGGGCGCCGGCGCCGAAGACAACTTTTATTGCAGCGGTTTCTGTTGCATCATTCGCGACAGTCCCCGTGCCGTGCGCGTTGATTGCATCGACGTCGGATATATCTATTTCGGCGACCGATAAGGCGTGGCGCATGGCAGAGACTTGTCCTTCCACGTTGGGGCGGGTGATATGTCCAATATCGGTCGCTATACCGTACCCCAGTATCTCTCCGTAGATCGATGCGCCGCGGTCGACCGCCGTTTCCCAAGGCTCGAGCACTACCATTGCTGCCCCCTCCCCGAGCACCATCCCACTCCGATTTTTTGAAAACGGCTTACAAGACGAAGCAGGATCGTTGGCGTCGATGGCAGCTATCGTATGAAGTGCCTCCCACGCTTTGAGTGACCCCGAAGACAAAGGGGCTTCTGCACCGCCGGCAATCGCCAAATCTAGCTCACCGTGAGCGACGCGCATCCAAGCTTCTCCTATTGCCACCGCTGACGATGCACACGCGGTGGAGTAGGTCAAGGAGGGCCCTTTTAGGCCGTGTTCCATGCTAATCCAAGCCGCAGGTGCGTTGTACATGCCCATTAGCACTGTAAACGGCTTAATTCGGTTAGAGTTTTCGCCGTAGAGTGTCTGATATCCTTCGTCGATGGTGTGCGTGCCGCCCATTCCCGTTCCTACAAATACTCCGCTGCGGAAAGAATCGATGTTCATTTCGTCGATAAGCGCTGCGGCAAAGGCTTCTTTAGCAGCGACCAGTGCGAACTGACTTACCCTGTCGAGCATGCGCAGTTTGGGGGGTGGGAAGTGAAGTTCACCCATCAATTCGGCAGTCGCAACGATCGGTGAAAGCAGGCGACCTGAAAAAGCGGTATCAAGACGATGAATGCCAGAGGCGCCCATACTCGCGCTCCCGAAAGTCTCCGTGGCGTTTGTACCAAGCGGACAAATAGCACCAACGCCCGTGACGGCTACGCGCCTCATGGCAACTGCGACGCTGGAGCGGACGGTACCTGCGTCGAAGCAGTGCCTTGTTGAGCATCGACGTGCGCTTCGATAAAGCGAACGACGTCCGCAAGCGTGGCGAGTGGGACGAGCTCGGGCGATACGGTGATTTTGAATTTGTCCTCTACGGTGAATAGTAATTCGGCGACCGCGAGAGAATCAAGACCAAGTGTCTCCAACGACGCGTCGGGTTTGAGCAATGCTGGGTCGAGCTTGTAGTCTTTCGCCAGTGTTAGGCGTAACCAATCGAAAGTTGTCGTCATAGCGGAGTGTAAAGTTAATAACTATCCGGGATTTAAGCCAGGCATATTGCTGCACCGGACCAGAGTTCGTGCTCCGATGTAAAGGGAAGGGTAAACCTTTGAAGTTCATACGGTCCTTGCTGCAGGTGCGAGCGATATGATCGATGCATCATTGATTGCGCAACGAGTTTTGCCGCCCCATGTCGCCCCCAGTGGTAGAAATCCAGGCCAACATTTAAAAAGCGCGAGCAAAACATTCGCTCCACGCCGATCCATACATGCATGGGCAAACGCCGAGGCTAGGCGGATGCGCGGTGCAAACCGGCGATACCAGGTCGCAGCGTAACGACGGTGGGCTGCGCCTTGGGACAGCTGGTCGCTGATGACTTGCCTTCGGTCCGAACCTCTTCTGCCAAGTAGTTCAGCAGACAACAACCATGCAGATTGCAAAGCCATGCTCATACCCTCGCCAATGATCGGATGCGCTTCTCCCGCCGCATTGCCGATCCTGAATATCCCGTCGTCTGCATGCACCCGGATGCCTGGATTTAGCGGCCCCGCTGCAATCCACGAATCCATAATTACGGCGTTCGCAAGCACCTGACCAACTCCCGCACATTCCTGTTTGAGCATTGCTTCTACTGTTGTGCCAGCACTTATCCCGCGGCTATTTCGACGAAGCAGTTCGAGGCGATCGCGCCGCACGCAGCAGGCAAGCGTCGTAATGCCGCGGTCTGCTACAACCATGCCGCCGTAGCCACCCGCGAAGGCCAGTAACGGAAGGACACCTTCGTCTAATCGCGCATCAAGGAAATTCGCTTTGAATGCCAGTAGATCTCCTCCTAAGTGCGGGCGTCGCCCCTCCAGAGGATCAAAGGGTAATTTTTCCCAAGATCCGTGCGCATCAATCAAGATCGAGGAGAACAGCGCTTGACTCTGCAGCGTGCTCGACTTCACCACACAGCGCCACGCACCTGGGGCGCCTTCAATGCTTTGTAACGACCATGGCTGAAGAATCGTAACGCCGATCGAGCGCGCCCGTTCAAGCAGGATAGTGTCAAGCGTCTCGCGGCCGAGCGCACGACCCCATTCAGGGTGTGCTTCTTTCGTTGGCGGAAGCTGTGCAATTACCGTGTCGGCTCCCTTCATAAAGGCGACAGTGCGTAGCTCGGTTCCAGCGTTACCTTCGAACGCAGGCCCTATCCCAAGCGCACGCAGTAACGGGAAGTTGCTTGCTGCGACGCACTCGCCGCAGACCTTCCTGCGCGGAAAGGTCTGTTTTTCGACCAATGCTACACACCATCCAGCGCCTGCCAACAGAATCGCCGCCGACGACCCCGCAGGGCCAGCACCGATAATGATCGCGTCAAATTGGTTTTCCATTCGAATCCTCAGAGTCGATTAGCGGAAAAGCAATGGCTAAAAAGACCGGCTGGATACTCGGCTATTTGCCATGGGTGCATTGAAGCCGGCCACAGTCGGGAAATCTCGGTATCGCAAAAGCCTGCGTGAACACTCAAAACTGCGTCGTGTCGCGTAACCGCGTTCACTCCGAGCGCTCCGATGAGATGACTGCCGACCAACGCGAGATAGCTGCGACGGGGCTCGCAGGCGAAAAATTGATCGCACGATCCTGCAGCCGCGTTCAAAAGGTCGGAAAGCACTGTCCCTTGAAAGTGATGAATGAATAGGTTGGCGACTATTAAATCCCAAGATCGAGGTTTACCCTCGCCATGTCCGCGAATGCAATTGTCGATCCATTCGATAACATCCATCACTTTTAGGTCAACCCTCCAACCGAACGTGCGGTAGGCTTCAATTGTTTGACTCGCGACCAATGCCTGTCGGTCTAGAAGGGTCAATTCGACATTAGCCCAAGCTGGTCCTAGCGCCCTTGCGACGCTCAACATCAGCGTGCCGTCGCCCGCGCCAAGCTCAAGCACCCGAAGCGGCCCGTAATCTGGTCGCTTCGCGAGCTGATTCAACGTGCGGCATACAATTGAGCGGGTCCCCATCACACGATGAACCAGCTGAAGATCGCGCCGGGATCGCATTGCGGAAGGGTCAACTTCGCAGAGATTGTCGAGCGTTTCCGCAGACACGATTCTTTGCAGGCTCATCGCTTAACCCGGAGTCGCCACACGGAAGTAACGTGATCGAAATTGGTCACTCGCCCACCTTAAGTAATGCGCCGTGGCAACTAAAGCCGGCTCCGAATGAAGACAGCCACCACCATCCGTTGGGTGCTTGGTCGGAGAGGGCAGCCTCAAGTACGAAATAAACGAATGCGCTTGACATATTTCCGTACTCACGCAACATCGCTGCGCTGTAACGCAGGTCGTAAGGATTAAGGCGCAACGACTGCTCGATTGCGTGCAATACGTCGCGGCCACCTGCGTGCAGGATCCATGCGGAGATGTCGGAAGTGGCAAGTTCTGCAGAGGAGAGAACCGATTCGAGCACTCGGCGAGCGTAGTGTGCTGCAAGAGTGGGAACCGGACGCGTTAAAATATTGCGCAACATGCCATCGCGCTGCTCGAACATCAATGCCTTGCGTTCGCTTGGATCGATTAATGATGAACTGTCGACCCATTCAATGGAGCGCGACGTAGCGGTTGGATTGCGAGACAGGACAGCCGCGCCAGCGCCATCACCAAACAGACAGGCGCTGATAATGACGCCGGGGTCATTGTCCAAATACATGGCGGCGCTACTGACTTCAACGCAGATCGAAAGAACATTTTTACAACCGCCGTCTCCGCTCAGCGAAACGGAACTCAGCAGCGCCTGCGCTAGTTGGAGGTTTGGAAGCGCAGCAGCGCAGCCTTGCCCCACCAAGTCGAACGCCTTTACATCTCGGCGCAGGCCTATCCGTTCCACAACGTAGCCCGAAAGGCCAGGGCACATGTAGCCGGTGCATGTACTCACTACGACTGCGTCTATGTCGAGAGGGCTAAGATTTGCTGCGCCCAGTGCCCGCGTTGCCGCCGACGCGGCAAGGGTCGGAGCATTCTCGTAGAAACGTTTACAAAGTGTGTTTGGATCAATAGCAAACACTTCAGCAAGGTTTGCCAGTGCCAGACGCCTTGCTTCGATGCCATTATCCCGCTGCAAGACGGTACGAGCCACAAAGCGCGACCGTCCGTCAAGGCGCTCGAACCACTCCGATTTTTGGAATGCTTCAAGGCAATCGGCTTTTGTGAAGCGCCGCTCTGGGTTGGCAGTTCCGACTCCATTAATGAACATGAGAACGCGGCGGCGCGGGTTTAACACAAAGATAAGAAATATTCCTGATCATCAAACATCCTAATCAAGTGCGAGCTGATTCGCTCGATGGACAAAGCTCCAGCAGGTTACATGCCACCGGTGCACGCCTTCGGAAGTAACGCTATGAGTATTGGGTGGAAAATAGCAACGCTCTCGCCACGCTTCTCGGAAGATGGCGCTGCCGTGTGGCGTTGGAAACGCACCTTGCAACTTTAAAAAAGTGAATAAAGAGGATCATGGCAGGATCGGAGCCCGCAGTCATGTTCGGAGAATGAATCGTTGCGGTGATTAGTCATGCAAGGCGGACCGACTTCGGGTTTCTAGCTTCGAAATAGTGAGTCGCTTGATATATTTCTGATGTTCACCTCGATCAAGTCTAGCCCTTATGACGAGGCCGTCCTCGATTGCTTGCGCTCCATCTTTATCGCCTCTGGCTCGGAGCTCAGCTACGACATTATGCATAATCGCTAACCATATGCCGCTTCGCTGCCACGCCATTACTCGGCGACGACAAATGTCCCCGGTGGGTCGACCCTGAGTCGGAGGCAAGTGATTCCACGGAATGCCTAATTTGAGAACGACCATGATCCCATTTAGTACATCTCGGTCTGCGGTCGGTCGACGCCCGGGCCCTCTCTGCGAAGCGGATATCGAGTCGAAGATCAGCGGTTCTACTCGTGCCCAAAGCTGATCATCGACTAGGTCGAGCGACTTCACAGTTTTTTTTCTGATCGGCGTCATAGTCTCGAAAAAGCAAAAAAGAAAAAGGAACGACTAGAAAGGAAGGATACTTTGCAAGACGACTAAATGGCATGATGCGGCTCGCATGCTTCAAATGCGCCGTCTTTTTAGGAAGATTCACTTTGCCACTTACATATGTTGCTGCGTCACCGGCGTGCCGGGAGCATTCGTCGCAAGGTGTCATCCTTAACGATAAATCGATGGAACAGCGCTGCCAATACATGTATCGCAACGACCGCGATTAACACCCATGACAAAACTTGGTGAATATCGCCCATCTCGTGCCCGAGAGGAGCGCCAGCGGGCGACAGCAGCGGAAAAGGGATGATGCCGAATAAGGAGACCTGCCATCCCTTTGACAATGCGGTTGCCCAACCCATCAACGGAAACGAGGTCAGCAACGTGTACAACGCCCAATGCGTTGCACGCGCGACCAACCTCATAGGTGGTGGATCAGAGCTCGGCTCCTGCAGAACCGAATGCATCGCTCGCCAGCCGATCCTGGCCAGTACGACTGGAAAAATCAGAGATCCAACTGAGAGATGAAGTCCAATTAATCGGGTCAGCTGCGTCCCGCGTTTTACGTCGGGCATGAGCCATCCAATTGAATATTGGACAGTTATTAAGGCCATAGTGCGCCAATGTAACACTTTTGCTGTGGTATTAAAGTCTTTCTGCTTTGTTAGTTTGCTGTATGGTTTCAAATCAAGCCATTCCCTTTTGCACTCTCGCGGTGGCGGGCGATCCCCGGTAGTATCGCAAATCTGCCTCAGATTAAAATTAGTGGCACCTTACAAGAGCCCACAAGGGAAATGCGGAATGCGACTCAATACTGACACTCGCCAACCCGAATATCGATATCTGCCACCCTAATAAACCGCTAAGTATTGGTGCGTATTGTCGGCACATTACAGGTAGCCACGGCTTTACGGGCAGACGGAAAAACTTTGGCCTAAGATGATAAACAACGCAAAGGGATGGGCGCCCAAAGGGTTTTGGCGCTATGGGATAGCCGTGGTTGCAGCGATCGCTGCATTTGGTCTGCGAGAACTCTTGCACCCCGTGCTTGAGGCGCATCTTCCCGCTTTGTTTTTTACAGTCGCGGCAGTTTTAGTCGGGTTTTATTTGGGTATTGGTCCAGGGATTCTAGTGGTTTTGATTGGGGTGCCGATTGCCGACTATTATTTCGTTCCGCCCTACTCGAACTTTGGGTATTTCGACAAAGAAGACGTTATCCTGTTCATCGGTTTCCCGTTTGTAACTCTGTTATTTTTGGCGATGATCGAATGGCTCCGGCGCACGCAGCACGAGGCAAGGCTAATGGGCGAGGTTGCACGATCACGCCACGACATGCTTGTCCGTGCAGACAAGCGTCGAAGGCGCGCTGAAGCTTCACATTTAATATCCGACCGTTTTACCCGCGAGGTGACCGAGGGCAATGCGAGCATATTGTATGTGGGCAAGGTTGCGTCTTGCTATGAATATGTCAGCGAAGCACTGAGCGTTGAAATTGCTCCGCTAGACGGTGAATCAGGATCGAACCGGCTAATGGCGACCTTGTCGGAAAGCGATGCGTCAAACTTTGCAGCAGCGTTCGAGCAGACGAGCGACCAAAGTACGCGCGTTTGGGCAATGCGGTTGCCACGACGAAATTCGAGCCTGGCCGACTTGACGTGTCAACTGGAGCGGTTTCCTACGTCTCACGGAGCCTATGTGATCATGAAAACTGCACGGATTGCACCTCTTCGGCTAAGTGGCGGGAAGAAGTGCGAGAGTGCTATGAGCAACTTGCTGCAACCTATAAATATGTCTTGGTCGCGGGTCTCTGTATTGGAGCGGCTCTGGCACTCGCCCTAGCAGTTGAGGTCCCTAACCTCACCGCGATATCACTGCTTTCGGTTACGTTAAACTATGATGGTTGGACCATCCCTTGGTATCACTGGATATTGAACATTGCGTATCGGACGCCCATCAGGCACATATACAGTCTTAAAGAAAAGCACCCCTATGGGCTCAAGAACGCGGCGCTCCGAGCAAAGGTAGAAAAGAGCATGAGGACGCAGGGCGATTCTGAGATTGGTAATGCTAGCCTATCGATGCAATATATCTACGAAGCGAAAATGCTCGCGCGCTATGTGACGCGGAATCTGGCTGCCGTCGAGGCCGACTGTCTTATTATGCATGTGATCGACGACGATATATCGTCCACTGCAAACGCTGAAATCGTATACTCTAAAATCGGGGCCTCGCAGCGTCGAAAGATTTTTCTCGACGACTGCTACCATATTATTACCATGGACAATGAGCGGGATCTCGTTGCAAGGGAAACGCAATATTTTTTGAAGAGGCGGCTGAGAGGTGTGGAAGTTCAACGAATCCATTGCAGGCTATTGGGAAGGCACATACTCAAAACCCGGCTAATGATTGATAAATAATCGGGAGTGTTCCCATTTCAAGTGAGGTCGGAGTTTGCTGAGACATATTGTTCCGATTGGACTCACCAACCATAAATGTAATTGGAAAACGTCTGTTTGGATTACGTAGCAGTGTTTCGGCTTTCCACATCTTCTCTAGACTAGCAGGCCGTTGGAATATCCGTCGTTTATGCGGTCAGGTGCATTGCAACGGATGCTGGGTCCGCAGTTTTGAAACGCAGAACACGTTTGCGGACATTCGGCGTTGGGGGGGTTCACCGATATCGGCCTCATCCATCGTTTCGTGCCTCTCAACCGGCAAGTGTGCGCATACGCGTTAGGTTGTAGCCGACTTGCGTCAGCACGAAGAGCTGGTCTACGCGCTCAAGTCCCCGATACATAACCTGGCGAATTCGACCAACTGTCTTGCCCCATCCGAATACCTGCTCAATGCGCTTACGTTTTTGCTGGCTGACGGCGTATCCTGGCCAGCGCGTAGTTCGCTCGTCAATTGCTGAATCTCCTGGACGTCCATCGGTTTTCGCCACATGCGGCGTGACGCAATTCGCGCGACAACTGGCGACGAAGCCGGTGGTGTCGTAGTTCTTGTCCGCGCCCACCGTGATGCCGAGCGGCGCAACACTCGCGGCATCGGCGAGCATCAGCTCCGCCGCGTCGCGCTCGGCGGTGCCCGTCGCCAGCGTCACCTGTGCATTGACCACCAGGCCGTGCCGGTTGTCGGTAAGCACGTGACCCATATAACAGAGCATCGCTCCGGTTCCCTTGCTTTTGCGAACCAGGCGCGCCTGCTCATCGGTCGTGGATTGGTGCGTCTCGGTACTGCGCTTCTGTCCATGCCAGCTGTCATTGGGCGCGGGCGGTTCGTCAGGAGGCGTGTCCTCATCGTCTGGACTTGCCTTAGGCACAAAGCTCTTGTGCCCGGCCCATGCCTGAATCAACGTGCCATCAACGCTAAAGTGTTCCCCAGAAAGATACCCGCGCTCGCGAGCGGTCTCGACTGTCTCGTTGAACAGCAACACCAGCATGTCGTGTTCGAGCAACCGGTCGCGGTTCTTGCTGAACGTCGAGTGGTCCCACACGGTCCCGTCCATCGGCAGACCGACGAACCAGCGGAACAGCATGTTGTAGGAAATCTGTTCCACCAGCATGCGCTCGCTACGAATTGAGTACAGCACCTGCAGCAAAAGCGCTCGCACCAGCTTCTCCGGCGCGATGCTCGGCCGGCCTCCTTTCGCGTCGGCTTCATACATCCGCGCGAACACATCGTCCATGCGTTTAAGCGCGCCATTGAGCCACGTGCGAATCGGACGCAACGGATGGTCCTTCGGCACAAAATCGTCCAGCTTCAACACCGTGAACATTGACTCGGTAAAACCATCTGGCCCACGCATCCGTTCCAACTCGCTCTCAATGATGACATCAGTTCAACGTTTACGCCCTCGTCACGGATGACCGCTACATGAGGTATTTCACCAGCCTGCTAGTGTTCTGTCCCAGAAATAACTTTACATAGTTTCGCCACTTTCTTGAGAATGGAATCGGCTGTTGCAGTCCACACAAACGCTCGCTTGTGCTGGTTGTACTGCTGAACATAGCGCTCGATACTGGTAATCAGTTGGCGCACGTTTCTGAATGACCCGCGCCGGATCGCCTGTTGTGTAACCAGTCCAAACCAGCGCTCCACCTGATTGAGCCAGCTCGAATAGGTGGGTGTGAAATGCATGTGATACCGCGGATGTTTGGCTAACCAGGCCTTGACCTTCGGATGCTTGTGCGTCGCATAGTTGTCGACCACCAGATGAATCTCGAGATCAGTCGGCACAGCCTGGTCGACGTGATTCAGAAAGGCCAGAAACTCCTGATGCCTATGGCGTGACTTGCATTGGGTGATGACTTCTCCCGTTGCCTTATTGAGCGCAGCAAACAGGGTCGTCGTCCCGTGCCGGATGTAGTCATGCGTTACCCCTTCGAGATAGCCTAACCCCATCGGCAGCACGGGCTGCGTACGCTCCAGTGCCTGACACTGGGTCTTCTCATCGACGCACAGCACGAGTGCATGGGTCGGAGGGCTTAGGTATAGCCCGACAATGTCGCGCACCTTCTCAACAAAGTACGGATCGGTAGACAGCTTGAAGCTCTTTGAACGATGGGGCTGTACGCCGAATAGCGACAGATACCGGGCCACCGAACTCTTAGAAATCCCTGTCTGCGTAGCGGCAGAGCGCACGCTCCAGTGTGTCGCCCCGTCCGGCTTCTCGTGCAGCACCCTGGCCAGCAGTTCTGCCACCGCTTCATCGTCATGTGTGCGCGGACGGCCCGGGCGGGCTTCATCATGCAGACCGGCAAGCCCCTGTGCGACAAATCGCTTCTTCCAATGCGTGATCGCCGGTGGGGTCACCTCGCACCGCAAAGCGATTTCCTGGCTCGTATGCCCGTCAGCGGCCATCAAAATAATCTTTGCTCGACGGACCAAAGAATGAGGCAGAGAACGCGAGCGACTCATTGATAGCAATTGCTCCCGCTCCAGCGTCGACACCGAAATCTCGATTCCCTTGCGTCCCATGATCGCCTCCCTGTCGGTCATGGCTTTATCGTAGAACAACAAATATTTATGTAAAGTTATTTCTGGGACAGAACACTAGACGACGATTCTCACCGGGATCGATTTAGCCGCGGGCACCTTGCTTTCTTTTGCGTAGTGCCAGAGGGGCAGTAAGGGATTGCACTCCGGATAGTACCCTCCAATGCACCCGGCCGGCACGTCATAGCGCACCACTTTAAATCCGGCCACCCGACGCTGTATGCCGTCGCCCGCAACTGTTTCCACAGCTACCTCTTGATCCTCTGACAGGCCCAGGCGCTCGATATCGTGCTCGTTCATTAAAAGCACCATCCGATTACCGTAGATCCCCCGAAAGCGGTCGTCCAGGTTGTAAATGGTGGTATTGAACTGGCTATCGCTGCGCAAGGTGAACAGGCGCAAAACATCCGGCTGCGAAGTGGGCACATCAGGATCTTCAGCAAGGGTCGTTGGAGTCAGGAATTCTGCTTTACCGCTTTTCGTTTCCCACTTTCGCTCGGCGGCAGGGATTGGCCGATGAAAGCCCCCTGGCGTCCACATGCGCTCGTTGAAATCATGGAAAATCGTTGGGTACGTTTCTGCGATCGCATCTCGCACTAACGCATAGTTGTTCGCCCATTCTGTCCAGTCGACGGTGCAGGCCTGCCCCAGAGTCGCCAGGGCGATGCCCGCAACTATCCCTGGTTCAGACATTAGCGCTTCGCTGGCGGGCTTTGCGACGCCGCGCGAACCATGCATGCATCCTGTGCTGTCTTCCATTGAAACTGCCTGCGCTTGGCCAGCACGCATGTCGATTTCGATCCTGCTCAGACACGGAAGAATATAGGAGACCGCGCCGTGCACTAAATGGCTGCGGTTCAGCTTGGTCGTAACGTTGACGGTCAATCTGAGGTTGCGCCATGCGGGCTCGATCACGAAGCGGTCCGGCACAGACCGAACAAGATTCCCCCCGAGTTGGAACACCGCACGCACCTTGCCCGCGAGAATTGCTTCACAGGCCTCCACCGTGTTGAGCCCCTTCTCACGCGGCGGCTCAAACCGGTACTGTTGCGAAAGCTTGTCAAGTGGCGCCAGCTCAGGCTTCTCGGTGATGCCAACCGTTCGTTGGCCCTGAACGTTCGAGTGGCCGCGCACCGGCGACGGGCCAGCACCAGGCTTGCCAATATTGCCTCGCAGTAGCAGAAGGTTCATCACCATGCGCACATTCTGGACCCCCATCCTGTGCTGGGTCAGCCCCATGCCATAGTTCGCGATGACTGCATTTGCGCGGCTGTACTCGTTAGCGGCCTCGGTAAGCGCTTCGCGGGAAAGCGCACTCAGAGTTTCTATTTGTTCCCAGCCGGTGTTTCGCACGAACGCTGCGAACTCGTCAAAGCCCACCGTGTGCTGCTGGATAAAGGCAACGTCAAGCAGCCGGGGCTGGCCCGCGGCGACGGCCTGATCATCCGCTTCCAGCAGGGCCTTACAAATCCCAGCGATCGCGGCGCTATCGCCTCCTACCTTGACTTGATGGTACTGCGTGCTGATCTGCGTCGAGCCTGGCGTCAGCATCTCGATGGGCGACTGGGGATTGACGAAGCTGACAAGGCCCGGCTCCCGGATCGGATTGAAGGTGATTACCGGCACACCACGCTTGCGCGCATCCTGTACCGGATGAAGCATCCGGGGGCTATTCGTACCAACGTTTTGACCGAAGAAAAATATGAGATCGGTCTTGTCGAAATCTTCGAGCGTGATCGTCCCCACGCCCACGCCGATAGCTTGTTTTAGACCAACACTGGTGCTTTCGTGGCACATGTTCGAGCTGTCGGGCAAATTGTTCGTACCGTACATGCGAGCGAACAGTTGATACATGTACGAGGTTTCTAGCGAAGCCCTTCCTGAGGCGTAGAACACCGCAGAGTCGGGATCAAGGGCTTTGAGTTCGTCGCCGATCTCCGAGAATGCCTGTTGCCACGACACTTCCACGTACTTATCGGATGCTGGGTCCCATCGAAGGGGGGCTGCGACTCGCCCCGCTTCCTCGAGTTCGTGATCGTGCCACTTGTTGAGTTCTGCCACGGTGTGCTGGCTGAAAAAATCCAGGCCGACGCGCTTCGCAGTCAGGTCCCACGCGGTCGCCTTTGCACCGCTTTCACAAAACTCGAACGTATGAGGATCCTTAGGTTTTGCCCACGAGCAACTCACACACATGAACCCGTCCGGTTTATTTTGATGCATGAGTACGCGACTGCCATCGATTGCGACATGCTCCTGAAGAAGAATCTCGGTCACGGCCTTAAGAGATCCCCACCCTCCGGAGGCATTCTTGAATGGGTCCGACGGCTTATGCGATGTCATGAGCAACTCCTCTAATGGTTAGCACGTTCCCGCAAGAGAAAATTTCTTGTCCGTGCTGGTCGAAGACAAACGTGTCAGGCGAACTTTAAAGATGGCGGCTCCTGCAAATATGGAATGCCGGTTGTCGCTTCAGTGTCCGAAACCTATGGTTAAACGCGGGTAGCTACGGTCGTGCAATCCCAATTTCCGACCGAACGCTAACGGCTCCTTTGTGAGTGCCCAAAGTGCGAGAGAGAAACAATGTCGGCTACGCGGCGTGACGTTTCGATTCCCCAGCCAAGCGCGAGGGGCTTATTCAAACAGAAGGCGGCATCGCCATGCGTAGCGCCAAGCTGGCCATGATCCAGATCGTGCCTGCCACCATGATTGTCAACAAAAGCGCCGAGAATAGGATTAGCTGCAGGTCCTCGCGCTTATGAGCGAAGCTGATGTGCAGAAAGCAGCGGAAGTGCACGAGGATCTGCACCAACGCGAATACGCCAATGATGATCAGGGTCGGCAAGCGCGGCAATCCGAACCAGTGCAGCAACGCAAACGGCACGAGGGTGAGCAGTAACGCGATGCCCATGCCCCAGACGTATGAGTTGAACTCCCGGCGCTCCTCCTGTATCGGGTCTGCGCGGTCCGATGCGACGTTGGGTTGTTCGCTCATGTTAGTCCCGCCAGGTAGACCACCGAGAAAATCGCGACCCAGACAATGTCCAGGAAATGCCAGAACAGTGCGAGCCGCATGATGCCCAGCTTCGTCTTGGTATCAAGACCATAACGCGCGAGCTGACCCACCAGACAGACCAGCCAGATGCATCCGCCGGTGACGTGAAGGCCGTGCAAGGGCACCAGGTCGAAGAAGGCGGACAAAAAGCCACTGCGGCTGGGTACGCCGCCTTTGGCGAACATTGCACTGAAGTCATGAAGCTCGAAGCACAGGAAAGCGACTCCCAGCATCAGGGTCACCGCCAGCCATCTGACCAGCCGCGGCGTGCTGTGCTTGTACTTGAGTGTTAGCGAGGCCATCCCGAAGGTGAAGCTGCTGGCTAGCAGCAACAGCGTCTCGACGAAGATGCTCTTGATGTCGTAAAGTTGTGAGGGCCCTGGGCCGCCCGCTGTGGCATGCACCGAGGTCACATAGGTCGCAAACACCATGCCGAACAGGATCGCATCGCTCATGAGAAACACCCAGAAGCCGAACATCAGGCTTTCGGCTGCTTCGTGATCCTTGCCGTGTGCGGCACTCAGATTTAGGCCCGGATACTTGGCGGCTTCGCGGCTCATGGCACCATCCCGTCGGTTGCGTGCTGCGCCAATCCGTCGTTCGCGGGCGTGTGTTCGTCAGCGCGGGATATGGCCGTGACCTGGGCTACAGCATCGATCCAGCGATGATGTTCTTTGCGCACTTGTGCTGCGCTGACAACGCGCGTCGTCTCGCGCGCGAAGCCACGTACGATCATTGCGGCCACGGCAGCCACGAAAGACAGGATCACCAGCCACCAGATATGCCAGACCAGACCAAAGGCGAGGAAAAAGCCGATCGTCGCAATGATTGGACCCATGGCGCTGTTCTTCGGCATCTCAATATCTTCAAACGTCTCGAGCCGCTGATAGGCGCCGCGGTTTTCTTTAGCCACGGTGAAAGCATCGCGATCGGCGACTCGTGGAATCATCGCGAAATTGTATTCTGGAGGTGGCGCCGAGGTCGACCATTCGAGACTGCGTCCGTCCCATGGATCGCCGGCAAACACCCGATTTGAGTCGCGTTGCCTGATCGACCCCCATAGCTGCACGACTAGCGCGGTGAGGGCCACAATAATGAGCCCGGCACCAACGAAGGCCACCACTTCCAGCGGCACGTAGGCAGGTTCGGAATAGGCCACAGTACGGCGCGGCATTCCCATCAGTCCGAGCGCGTAAAGTGGGAAGAACGCCAGCATGAAACCGACGATCCAGCACAGCGCCGAGACTATTCCCCAGCGCTCGTTCAGACGAAAGCCAAATGCCTTGGGAAACCAGAAGTGGTAGGCAGCGATCATCCCGAACAGCAGCCCCGGCACCGCCACGTTGTGAAAATGCGCGACCAGAAAGACGCTGTTGTGTACCTGGTAATCGACGCCTGGGTCGGCCAACAGGATCCCGCTCATGCCGCCCAGCACAAACAGCAGCATGAAACCGATCGAATAGATCATTGGCACAGTAAAGCGTATCCTGCCGCGAAACATCGTCCACATCCAGTCGTAGATTTTGACGCCAGTAGGAATACCAATCAGCATCGAGGCGATGCCGAACACCGCGTTGATGTTAGCGCTTTGACCCATCGTGAAAAAATGATGCAACCAAACGGTGAACGACAGGATTGCAATGGCCATGGTAGCCATCACCAGTGCGCGGTAGCCAAACAGCACCTTGCCGGAAAATGTCGAGACGACTTCTGAGTACACGCCAAAAGCCGGCAGTATCAGGATATAGACTTCCGGATGGCCAAATAACCAGAACAGATTGGCGAAATGCATCATGTTGCCGCCAAGCGCATTGGTGAAATAGTGAAAACCGAGATAGCGATCCAAAGCCAACTGGGCTGTGGCAACGGTCAGCGGTGGCATGGCAAAGATCATCAAAATGCTGGTGCACAATGCCGTCCACGTGAATAGGGGCATGCGCATGAACGTCATTCCCGGCGCACGCAGCTTGTAGATGGTGACGGCGAAATTGATGCCAGTGAAAGTCGAGCCCAGAGAGGCGAGCGAAAGTGACCAGATCCAATAGTCCGGGCCTACGCCCGGGCTGAAGGTTGCTTCCGTATACGGGGGGTAGCCAAACCAGCCGCCGGTAGAAAAGGTGCCAATGCACAGCGAAATCATCACCAACGCCGCGCCGGCTGCAGTCAATCCCAGACTGATTGAGTTGAGCACGGGAAAAGCGACATCGCGCGCGCCGATCTGCAGCGGCATGACGTAGTTGATCACGCCGGTGAGGAACGGCATCGCCATGAAAAAGATCATGATAGTGCCGTGGGTGCTGAACAGCTGCGCGAAGTGATCCGGTGAGAGAAAGCCACCGCCGAGGCCAAATGCCTGCTGGGTGCGCATCAGCAGCGCCTCGATCAATGCACGCGCCAGCATCACGAAGGCCAGCACGACGTACATGATGCCGATTTTCTTGTGATCTGGGCTGGTCAGCCAGTCGGACCATAGAACGCCCCACTTTCGATACCGAGTGATCAATGCGACGGTGACGACCGCACCGAACACTACCATCGAGGCTGCACCGGTGGCGATAATGCCGTTGATCACATTGGCTTCGCTGTGGTCTTGCAGCATCTGCCAGAACGGCAGGGATTCAAGGCTCAGCCGTCCCAGCGGATGCGCCAAAACATTGGGGAGGCTCAAGGTATTTGCTCCGCAGAGGGTAACGTCGCGTTCCCAGCGACATGCGCCGCAGTCGATGTGGCGGCATGATCGGTGGTCTGTGGCTCGGCAGCGGCGCCGTTCATGGTCGCCATGACGACGTTGGAAAAAATGTCGGATGTCGCATGATTAAAATAGATGCCGGCATCGCTAGCTCGACTTCGGCCCAGTGCGGCCGCGAGCTGTGCGCGAGTGGTGCGTTCCGATATCAGTTTTAGCGTGGTTGCATCCAGTGGCATACCGCGAGCCCGAGTTTGTTTAACCCAATCGTTAAACGCGCCGAATGTCATCGCTACGGCGGTGAACCGCTGCTGGTGAAAGCCATCTCCGTTGTACATGGTGTTTTCGCCCATGAAACGCCCGGGTCTGTCCGCCTGCAAGTGCAACTGTGTGACCATACCGCCCATGGCATAAATCTGGCTGCCCAGCGCTGGTATCTGAAGCGACTGCATCACCGTAGCGGAGGTTAGCTGCATCGCCACGGGCTGACCGGCGGGCAGTGGCAGCACCCCGATGCTGGCCACACCTTGGTCGGGGTAAATGAATAACCACTTCCAGTCGTAACCGATTACCAGCACGCGCAGTGCCGGCGTGCGTGAGGCCAGGGGCTTGTACGGATCGAGCGCGAGCGTGCTGCGCCAAACTAGCACGGCCAAGAACGCCACGATCACTGCGGGACCGCTCCACGCGGCGATCTCCAGCGTTCTTGAGAACGCCCATTTAGGTGTGTAGCGCGAGGATTTGGCGCCATAGCGATAGCGCCAGGCAAACCAAGGGATGAGAACAAAAAGCGGCAACGCAACGAAGATCGCCAGCAACGCCACCATCTCCAGAAAATGCGTACGCTGCATCGAAGACACAGGGCCTTGCGGATTGAGAAAACTGAGATGCGTGTCGCCGGCGCACGAGCTGAGCGTGAGCACGGTGGTCAAAAGAACTATGCAGAGGACAACGTCCGTCGCTTTCTCAAATGACGTCGCCGCACCGCGCAGATGGGTATCGATTGATGGCTTGTTCGGACATCTTCGCCTCGCTTGATGTGCACGACCACGATAACGGTTGCCGATGTTCATGATTTTGCTGTCCGGTGTTACCAGCGTTCGATGCCGCAAGAGAAGGACGGCGCCGATTTATGACAGAATCAGTACAACGAACCGTTGCCCGACCCCACCTGCGTCAACTATTTTCGAAAAATTGCGGTGTTTCTCGTCTGCTACTGGGTCAGCAGGATTGGGCGTTTTCCCCTCGTACTGATGGCTAGGCCCAGGTCGACGTTAAAGCACGATGGTATGACCCGGACTCCAGAGCTTCCCGCAAAAAGCGGGATTGATGACGCCAACGAGTTGCTTGCATCACAATGGCGGTTGAGCATTTAGTGTACCCGGCTCGTTGGATAATCCCTGTTTCCATATTGATATGCAGCAGTGATCTGTCTGCGCGGACGTACCCCTGCAGACGCCTTCTTCGAACGCCGCACCATTCGATGCTTTACGCAGATGGATTATGAGTTCTGCTTTCAGCGCCCCGCGGCCCAGGATCAATAGACAGCGGGCATCCTTTCGTGTATGACCTGCACGGCTTCAACATCAGGATACTACTGCTGCAACCAGCCGGCGATGGCAGTGGCGCCATTTTAGTCGCACCTTCATAACGACCAGCCGGCGCAGTCTAGTGTTGATGTCAAAGCGGCAGGGTTCCCGTCGCCTTACTCGTCTCCGACTCTTTGGTCAGCGTCCACTATCTGGATGGCTCGCGCAAAGTGAAATTTTCCTTAGTTGAGTGGCGAATGCCAGATAGGGCCGACCCTGTCGACGCTTGTTGATAGCAGTCTCTGTTATGCGTCGCGAGAAAATATAAGTCGTGTAATGTTGTATCAAAACATGATAGAAGTTACCTGTCAAGCTTCCTGATCGCGACGTCATTAATGGGTTTCCGCATATGAACGGGCCATCTTCTTGATATCCTTCGTCCGACTTGAATGGCACGGCATTTGATGACATCTCCGCCGACAGACGTGCCCGTGTCAGCTTCGGTTCGAAGAGCGCGGTGGTTATGGGAAAGACCCTCTATCAAAAAATTCTGTCAACGGCACGATGCTTGCATTGCTTTCGGCAACTTTGCCGCGTTGTACTACATGCAGCCCGAAGCAGGCTCCAATAACGATGGAATCTGATTCATTTGATCGGACTTCATCACGTCGTTCGCGACCAATTTGACTAGCGAAGAGAAGGCGCAAGTGCTGCTATTGATTTGCAGCACGTTGGGCGACACCCGCCCTGGTGACGACTCATCAAGTGACCTCGTTGCACGGCGGAATTCGCAGATGAGAAAATGTTTATCGCAACCGATACCGTTGAGGATACTGGCGGAGTGCGCACCCACCGAATTGACGTGAAATGGCGACGAGCAAGAACGCGCGTCGATTTTCAGTGCTCTTCTTCGCACCGCGTTCGAAAGTGTGATGGGACGGCTGCTCCAATTCTGTTGCAACGAGAATTCACACATCTCATGAGAACATTAAACAGGACGACGATGGCTGGCCGCCGGATGATGCGAAAAATCGGTCAGCCCCAGCCGCGAATCGTCTGAGGACTCGATCTATGGAAAATGGGACCGTGGAAGAACGCATTCGGACGCGCGCCTATCAACTCTGGCGGGAGGATGGGGGAATGGAGGGATGCGCCGATGAATATTGGCGCCAAGCGCGGAAGCTCGTTGAAGCGGAGATGGCGGGTGAGGGTGTCGGAAAGAGCAATGGCGCGGAATGTACCGCCCCACATGTGCCATAGAGTATTTCATTTTGCGCGCAACTTTTGATCACTGCTACTGCATGCGAACGGCGACGCCGTCTTCTTCATTTGTCCGCGTATAGAACTATTAGTAGTGTTGGTCCACTCGAAGCGAAACCGCATAAGGGACGACCGACTCACAAAGCTTTCAACCAAATAACACCAAGCATTGCTATGGCATCCGTAAGTACCGGTCGGGAATAATTTTCATCGAAAGCTTGCCTTCGCCTCGGTGACTGATCCGCGAGGTCCACGGCATAGCACCAACGACATTAGTTCTATTTTATGGCATAACATGATATAACGTGATAGTTGTTAGCCGCCATCGATTCACACGATTTTGATACGGAGGCACTAAGGTTTATGCTCATCGGGGAAGGCCGAGGGCGTTGACCGAACGGGATGAGGCGCGGGAGCGTTCGTTCGTAATGCGAATTGTGGAACGTCCCTGCACGTACGAACATCCCCGCGTTAGGAGGCGAGATTGGGGCACAAAAATATTTGCGCGGGTTTACGCGAATCATCCTCTTGCTAGGAGCGCATAATGGAGATCGAAGTAGTCCTGAATGCAGGTGCGGCCATTGGAGAGTCGCCGACTTGGGCGCCCGCAGAGAAAGCGCTTTATTGGATCGATGTGAAGGAGCCCGCTCTTTATCGTTATGACCCGGCAACCGGCAACCAACGGTCGTGGTCTATGCCGAACGATATAGGCGCTTTTGCCTTAGTCAGCGACCCGCCAGGCGCCGTAGTCGCGCTTGGGCAAGGCATCTTCCGACTCAATTTTGCATCCAGGTCGCTCGCACGGCTCGCGCCGCCGCCCTTTGATCCGGCTTTGTTCCGCTTCAACGAGGGTGCCTGCGATAGTGCCGGCCGCTTCTGGGTAGGCGCAATGTTTGACCCGCTGGATCCCACCGCTCCATCGCAAAAATCTTCCCTGCACAGTTTCACTCTGGCCGACGGCCTGCGTCCAGAAGCAGATGTTTCCGAGTTGCATAATGGTATGGCATGGAGCCCAGACGGCAATTTGTTTTATCTGTCGCATAGCCAAACGAAAGAGGTACTAGCGTTTCCGTTTGACCCCATAAACGGTCGGTTGGGTACCCGTGATCTCTTCGTTCGCATCTCACCGATGCTTGGCCTGCCCGATGGCGCAGCCGTCGACAGCGAGGGGGGGTATTGGTGTGCATTGCACGGTGGAAGCCGTTTACGGCGTTACACGGCGACGGGTGAAGTCGACCGAGACATTGCGCTGCCGGTGAGCCAACCGACTATGTGCGCCTTCGCGGGCGAAGCACTCGATGTGCTATACGTGACCAGTTCCTCAGACAAGCTCACCCCCGAGCAACTGCAAAGCGAGCCGCTTGCTGGCTCTCTGCTGCGCCTTCGGCCCGGCGAGACGGGTGTTGCCCGGCATTGCATGTTGCGCTGATCGGTCCCAATCCGGAGCCCGCGCAGGAATTGCCGTGATCCGCTCGTGCCGTCGCCTTTACGTCAACTGTTCTCCGGTCCACTTAAGTTTACCTAACGCCGTCAGTGAATCACCAATCGGCTTCGACAGGCTTCACGCGATCCTGCAAGACCGACTGAATAAGTGCAGCTCTCTTTCCGGCGACCGAGCCGTTACTCGATGAGCATGAGGAGGTGACCATCGGGGTCGCGAATCAGCGCCGCTGACCCATACGAAACCAGTCTAAGAACGTGAGACGGGGCGTTTAGTGCAGCCACAACACTGCGCAATCCGCTCAAATACAACACGAGCCTGTCGCTCGCAATGTCCGTGGGGCTGGCAATGTGCGCGAGCGCAGTTCCAACTGGACTGCGATAGCCGAGAAGTTCAATGTGAGGCGACATTTGCGGAGACGTCTGGAGTGCAACCACTTCGACCACGGCATCCTTCAAGTCGTCAAGCGCTCCTTGCTCCTGTCCCGAATTTGTCTGGCGAGTACCGACCCTCAGACCCAAAATGCCGGTATAGAAATCAACGCTCGCTTCAACGTTGGATACGCTGATCGCGGAGTGATCTATTGCACCGTTAAAAGCCTGCCGCGCATCAATATGACCGGGAAACTGGATCAATTCTACCGGATGGCCGTCGGGATCGCGAAACTTGAAAGCCGTGGCACCGCCACTGTTCTCCGGCAACCGTATCGGCGAGCTTACCGCGCCTGTTGGACCAGAGATCGCTGTCGGCAGGGCAGAAGTGCTGTCTTGTCGATAAAGCCGCCGAATTGCGTTTTGGATGTTGTTGCAACGTATCGCGATATGCTGAAACCAGAGGTCGGTCGACGTGCTGTTTAGCGGGTATGGGCGCACGTACGGACCGGCTTCCGAGAGTTCGAGTTCTTGCGCGCCAAGTCGCAAGCGCTGCACGTTCACGGTCTGTTGTCCGAAGCCCAGCAGATCGACCAGCGCATCTTCCATCCTGAACGCCGGGCCACTTGGCTGAAAGCCGAGGCGTTCCTGGTAGAACGCGACGCTGCGGCGCAGTTCCATAACGTTACGGCTGATTCGCACAACTCGATTGACGTGTCCAACGTTCATGGCCACTGAGCGCCTCGCTGGTTGGTATAGATCGAAAATAGCGTGTGTGAGGCGCAGATAAACAGACGACTTCGATTTCGGCCGCCAAACGTCAGGTTCGAGACCAAAAACGGCACCCGTATCTTTCCGAGCAAGTCTCCCGACGGCGCGATGCAGTGCACGCCGTCCGCGGTACTCGCCCACAGGTTGCCTTGCTCGTCGCAACGAAATCCGTCGGTGAAGCCAGAATCGACCTTATGAAACACACGGGGTTCCGAGCAGCGTGCGCCGTCGTCAGCAAGGTCCATCACGCTGATGTGCTGCACTGGCGATGGGTCGAACTGCAAGCCGCTTTCCGAAACGTATAGAAGCGATTCGTCAGGGGAAAAGCACAGTCCATTGGGTCCTGTGAAAGCTTTCGAGACCACGGTCAATGATCCAGTTTCAGGCACCAGACGGTACACGCAGGCGGGACGCTCCTGGGCTTGCTTGCCGCCCTCATAGTCGGTCTGGATGCCGTAGGGTGGATCGGAGAACCAGGTTGTACCGTCGCTCTTTACGATGACGTCGTTTGGTGAATTGAGTCGTTTTCCTTGATATCGATCGGCCAATACCGTGATGCTGCCGTCTAGTTCAGTGCGCGCGATGCACCGGTGACGATGCGAGCATCCGATCAGGCGCCCTTGTCGATCACGCGTGTGACCGTTGGCGAAGCCAGAGGGCCGGCGAAAGACGCTGATGCCCCCCGACTCGGTCCAGCGCATGATGCGGTCGTTAGGCAAGTCGCTGAACAGCAAACAATCGAAATCTGCGAACCATACCGGTCCTTCAAGCCATGTGAAGCCCTCGCCGAGCTTTTCGAGCGGGGCGTTCGGTAGAACCATCGCCTTGCAGCGTGGGGCGACAATCTCGAAATCCATGACTCTCTCCGCTAGCGAAAGTGCCCCGGCCGATGCACCGGCTCGACGTGAAGCTGGACGGTCATGAGGACTGCGGGTTCATCACCGATCATCCCCGAGCGGTGCCCTTTGCGCTTTTCACCATCGACGACACTGCCTTGATCCTTACCAAGGGACAGGTCGCCCGGGCCCATCTCAACACGCGTGCCATCCATCGATTCAACCCACCAGCGGCCAGAAATCGGAACAATCCATTGCGGCGCCGGGTTTTCGTGCCACTCTCCAACCCAGCCGACTGGTTGAACCGTGAAAACAACCGTGGCGTCCGTGCGTGTTTGCTGATCGTTCCACTGCGGTGCGATGTTACCCACGCCCTTCAATGCGAATTGGTCGAGTTCGCAATGTGTTTGGTGGCTGACGCCGTGTTTGTCAGTCCACAAGTGCCAATAGCCGACTTTCGGACTATCGTGTCCGCCGCTAGGTTGAGCCATCACCAAGGCAGGTTGTGTGGGTTCAGGCATGAGTTGTTTCCCTTAAAAGATGAATGTAAGCAAGCATCATGGCGTGTTGGGAGCCGATGCCGAAACCGGTACTGAAGCTGATGTTGCCGACGCTGCGTAGGGAGCCGACGAGAGCGGGTGCGTAAAGACGGCTGACGCAGTCGGAGGGACGCCCCCGACAACCACGAGAAGCAGACCGCCCGCGAGCCCGAAGTTCTTCAGGAAGTCCCAGAAGTGACTGTGACCGTCGCCGGCTTTGGACCAGAAGTGGGGGTATTTCCAGAACGGGTGATAGAGCAAGGCAGTGACGGCGCAAAATCCTGCGAGAACGAAGGCGGCAAGGCGATCGTGCCAACCCACCACAATGCATATTGGCGTCACGAACTCCACCACAATGGCTAGCGCCAGCAGCACCGGGCCGCCGGGCAGGAATGACGAGTTGGCTTGCTTCAGCGCTTCTTTCCAATGAACGATCTTATCCAGACCGCTGAAGGGAAACATGACGACCAGGCACACGCGTGCGATCAGCGGGGCGGCGACCAGGTTGATAAGGTCCACGTTCGCCACAGTCAAGCTGCTACTGGCTTGACGCCGAGACGTTCACCGATTCGATCGGCCACGCGCAATGCGTTCGCGATGATGGTGAGGGTCGGATTAACCGCGCCGATCGACGGAAAAAAGCTCGCGTCCGTTATGTAGAGGTTATCGAGTTCATGCGCCTTGCAGTCGAGGTCGAGCACGGAGGTTGCTCGATCTGTACCGAAGCGTGCAGTGCCTGCCTGATGCGCGGTGCCACCGATTGGGATTTGCTTGCCGAGATACAGGCTTCGCTCCATCATGACTGAATGAGCACCGACGTGAATGAGCAAGCCTTCCAATTTCTTTTTCAGGCGATGATGCGCTTCCATGTTGCCCTCCTCAATCTCAAGGATGACGCGCTTACCGTCATATCGCACACGATTCTCGGGGCGCGGCAGGTCTTCGCTCGATAGCCAAAAATCCATCGAGTGCCGGGCCATCTGCTCGAACGGCATCTCGGGGAGCCACTCGAGCCATTCGGGCAGCGCCTCGCCTCGGATCTGTTCGGCGTGAGATGTCGCGCACATCTGGATCAGCCCGAGCGGGTAGTCCCAGTCATCGGAACCAAAGTAAAAATCGCTGATGGCGAGAGTCTTCTGGAATACGGTTGCGTTGGGCTCGCGCATCAGCGCCATCAGGATCGACTGGTTATGCCGCATGTAATTGCGGCCGACCTGGTCTGACCCATTCGCAAGTCCATTCGGATGCTGTTCGGTCGCGGAGCGCAATAGCAGCAAGGCTGACGAAAGGGCTCCACAAGCGACCACGATGATGTCCGCCGTGTACTGTTCCTGCACGCCCTCATGCTCGACGTGGACACGGGTAATCTTTCGCCCTGATGTGTCGGTCTCAAGCCGGGTGACGTAGGCATGGGTCATCAGGGCGAGATTAGGGTAGGCGGCGAGCGCAGGGTCGACGCACATAACCTGGGCGTCTGCTTTGCCGTTAAGCAGACAAGGAAAGCCATCAAAAGCGTCACAGCGGATGCAGGTGCTTGTGGGCGTGACCTGGCCGTTCTTCTCATCGAGAAGAATGCCAAGCGGTAAGTGAAACGGACGCAAACCGGCCTTCTGCAACGAGTCGTGAAGTGCCTGAATGCGCGGCTCATGGGACACAGCTGGGTAAGGGAAGGGCGTGCTCGACTGCGGCTCGGATGGGTCTTCTCCGCGTTCTCCGTGAACGTGGAACAGGCGCTCGGCTTCCCCGTAATACGGTTCAAAGTCGGCATACTTCAACGGCCACGCAGGTGACACGCCATCCTTGTGCTGAAGCTCGTCGAAATCGCGCTCTCTTAGCCTGAAGAGTGCCGCTCCGTACATCTTCGAATTGCCGCCGACATAGTAATGAAGACCCGGATGAAACTTGCGCCCATCGCCGCCATACCACGTTTCGCTTGTCTGATACATGCCGTCGACAAATACCGTTTTGGAATTCCAGTTGGCCGGCTCCCTCTTTAGATAGTCGGTAAGCGGTCCGTTGTCAGCGTCTAGCGAAAGCGCCTCACAGTGGCGACCATATGTCCACGTAAATCAACGTGGACATCTATGACTGACATCACCTCAGAGTTGAAGGCGCGGCTTGTTGTAGGCCGCAAGCAGGACGGTCGATGCGTGTACGACCCGAAAGCCAAGCGAGAACTGATCGAGGCCTGCATGGCGCCGGGCGTGTCCGTCGCACGTCTGGCACTGGACAACGGATTAAACGCGAACCTGTTGCGCACGTGGGTCACGGCTGATAAAAAACGGCGGGCGAGCACCGATATCGTGCCGGTGGCGAAGACCTTGAACCCGGCGGCAGCGGCTTTCATACCCGTGATTCCAACTCAGGCCCAGCCAAAGGAGACTGCACCTCGCTTGGAGATTCGATTTCCCAACGGCGTCAAGGTTGAATTCGATGATGCCCGTGACGATCAGTTGCTGTCACTACTAACCGCACTGAGTGCCTTGCCATGTTTCGATTCGACGAAGGCTTGAAGGTCTTCCTTCACCGCGACGCCGTCGACGGTCGTAAAGGGATTAACGGGTTGGTTGCGTTGGTCGAGCAGGCATTAAAACTCGACCCGTTCGCGCCCGCCGTTTATGTTTTTACCAACAAGCGGCGCGACCGTGTAAAGCTCATCCTGTGGAACCGAACGGGCTTCTGGCTATTGATCAAGCGGTTAGAGGCAGACCGCTTTGCATGGCCCCGCGAGGCGGCAGTTCTTGAGCTGACGGTGGAACAGTTACATTGGCTGCTCGACGGTGTCGACCTGGCGGCCATGAAGAAGCATTCGGCACGGCACTACATGCGCGCGAGTTAGCCACGCTCACGCGTACGACCGGTGCGTCTCGTTTGTCTGTCGCATCTACGAGACGCCGGTTAGATATTTAGAAGTTCCCGTAAACCTACGAAGGCTCGCGATTGGCTATTGTTACGCCATGGCCCGCGACATTCACAAACCCCACTCGATCACCGCCGAAGAGCTCGCCGCGCTCATCGCTGAGCGTGATGCGGCGCTTGCCGATAGCCGAGCGTTGCGCGGCGAACTACGGGTGACCAAGGTCGAACGCGACCTTCTCAAGGAACAACTCAAAGCGTTCCAGCGCCAGTTGTTCGGCGCCAAGAGCGAAGCACGTAGTGCTAAGCAGCGGGACCTGTTTCTGAACGAAGCCGAAGCGCTTGCCCCCACCGCAGCGACGGCGCCGGCACAGTCTGACGAAGCTGAAACTGAGGTCGCGGGTCATAAACGTAAGAAGCCCGGTCGAAAGCCGCTCGATCCTGCTCTGCCGCGTGAAGTGATTCGCTACGAATTGCCCGAATCAGAACGTACCTGCCCAAACGACGGCACGACGTTGATCGAGATCGGCGTCGAAGTCAGCGAGCAGCTTGACATCGTTCCACAGCAAGTACGGGTGATTCGTCACGAGCGCGTGAAGTACGCGTGCGCAGAGTGTGACCAGGGAATCAAGGTTACGCCGGCGCGTTTGCGCATCATCCCGAAGGGTTTGTTCACTGAAGCGGCGCTGGCCTGGTTCGTGGTGTCGAAATTCATGGATGGGTTGCCGCTGTATCGCATTGCGGCGCTGCTCAAACGCTTCGGCGGTGACATCTCGCGCAATACGCTTGCGGCCAGTGTCGTGCGCCTGGGCGAGGCGGTGCAGCCCATCATTAATTTATTGCGGGATCACTTGCTCGACAGTGAGATCGTGTTCGGCGACGAGACCACCGTGCAAGTGCTCAAGGAGCCTGGGCGAGCGGCGCAAACCAAAAGCTATATGTGGTGCCAAATCAACGGCAGCGGGCGACCCGTGCGGCTCTTCGGATATGCACCCGGGCGTGGCACGCAACACGGGTCAAACCTATGGGCAGGCATTCGCCACGGCGCCGTGTTGATGAGCGACGGTTACGAACCATACAACGCAATCGCGCAAACCCATGGCGCCGTGCATTTAGGTTGCTGGGTTCACGCGAGACGTTACTTCGTGAAAGCGGAAGACGGGTTACCCAAAGAGGCGCGTGGCGTACATCAGCCATCCACGCAATTCATCCATCTCATCGGTAAGCTCTATGCGGCGGAGTCGCACGCGCATAAGAAGTCCAACTGGCGAGCGCGCTTACGTCGGCGCTACAGTCGTGCCGTGCTAACGGAAATCAAGAGACTCCTTGAGCACCATCTCGCTACGACTGCGCCGAGCGGCAAATTAGGCGAAGCCCTGAGGTATCTTGCCGGTCAGTGGCCAAAACTGATTCGTTATGTCGAAAACGAAGCGTGGCCCATTGATAACAATCCAGCTGAAAATTCGATTCGTCCATTTGTAATAGGACGTCGAGCATGGTTATTCGCTGACTCCGTGGGTGGGGCTAAAGCGAGCGCGAACCTGTACTCGCTCGTCCAAACGTGTGTCGCAAATCGTGTCGACGCTTATCGATATCTGGTCGACCTGTTTACGGCGCTGCCCTATGCCAAGACCGCCGACGACTACGAGGCCTTGTTGCCTTGGAACCTCGGCAAAGCCGAAAGGGATGCCTCGCCATAATCTATTCCAGCCCGAGGCGTGTCCTTCACGGACCGCTTACGATAGTCGCCGCGCTCCAGCAACAGGATGCTTTTGCCGGTGGACGCAAGCTTGTGCGCGAGTGAAGCCCCTCCGGGGCCGCTGCCGAGTACGATTACGTCGTAATGATTCATGGGTTCTCTATAAGGGGTGCCGTTAGCGAACAATAGTGGCTTGAAAGTAAGAGGCGATAGTTGAACGCCCGAATGGCTCGGGGCAGAGCACTGGCCGTTCATGAACCGGCTCACCACAATTACGCAAAAATCGAACCTGTGTGCCGTTTGTAAGTCCCCCTGAGCCCGTTGCCAATTACCGTGTGCGATAAGACGTGCGTCTCACTAACGCAGCCCACGATGATCAGAACAGGTGGAAAATCTCTAATACTCCAGCGAACAGACAAATCATGGCGGTCGTATTAGCGACCAACCCAATCAACACCATCGCGAGGACGCTGCTTCCAACGACCCATCGGGAATCGCCGCGCAAACTCCTTTGCATCAAAAATGCTTGAGCGTTGGCAGTACTTTTCGTCTATTGACGGGCTCGCGTCTCGCATATAACGCTTTGCCTGTCTGGAGTGATTAAAGGCTATGTGACATATCTTAAGCGATGCTTAATTAAAGAGAGTCATAAATAGAGTGAGGTCCGAGTTTCGTTGTTCTTGGAATGGAACGTGCGCAGTACCCATCTCCGGAAGCGGCTTGAGAAGAGGGCCTTATGTTCGCCTGTCCGACAACTGGATCGACAGCGCTGGGTCAATGCGGCATTGCGCAGGGTCATCGTCAGGAGATTGAAACGGCCACTGACCGCACTGCGTCCAGCGATACTACAAAGCGAGAGCGACGCCGCAAGGTTAGTTCATTAAACATCTGGACACACTGGCTGCAACGAGATGGCATCGAAAATTGAGGACTACGCCTTGATCGGTAACGGACGATCGGCTGCGCTGATTGGCCGCGACGGCCCGGTCGACTGGCTGTGCTGGCCGCGATTCGATTCGGACGCGTGTTTCGCCGCGCTCCTGGGCGACGCCAGCAACGGACGCTGGAAGCTCGCGCCCGAAAGCGGCCGCGTCGCTTCCTCGCGACGGTATCTGGGCGATACGCTCATTCTCGAGTCACGCTTCGGAACAGACGAAGGCAACGGGACGGTCACCGACTTCATGCCGTTGCAAGACGATCTTCCTGAGTTGATTCGAATCGTTCGTTGCACCTCGGGCGCCATGCACATGCGCGTGGAGTTTGTGGTCCGGTTCGGCTTTGGCCGATTGATTCCATGGGTCACGCAACTGGACGATGGTACCGGCATCAAAGCCGTGGTGGGTGCTGACATGCTCATCCTCAGGACGCAGGTAGAGCTCAGCCACTAGGCTTTGCAAACATACAGTGACTTCACGGTTGCAGCGGGTGAGGAGGTACATTTTTCGCTTCGGTATGGCAGGGCATACAAGTCGATACCTGCCCCGCGCGACGCGCGGGCATTGCTGGCCGACACGAATGCTCAATGGCAGTCGTGGCGCGCAGCAAGGCGCACGGGAAGTACAGGGACGCAATACAGCGCTCACTCCTTACGCTGAAGGCCCTGGCGTTCGAGCCCACGGGTGGAATTGTCGCGGCCGCGACGACTTCCCTTCCCGAGACGCTCGGGGGAGATCGAAACTGGGACTACCGGTATTGTTGGCTTCGCGACGCCACCCTTACGCTTCGCACGCTGATGCGCGGCGGATATTTCGAGGAGGCAGCGGCGCGGCGTGACTGGCTGGTGCGAACGATCGCGGGCTCGCCGGGGCAACTGCAAATCATGTATGGGCTTGCCGGTGAACGGCGTCTTCCTGAATGGGAGTGCAACTGGCTCACGGGGTATGAAGGCGCGCGACCAGTGCGTATCGGCAATGCAGCAGCGAACCAGTTACAGCTGATTATCTTTGGCGAAGTGGTGAATGCATTGCATGAGGCGCGCCTTGGCGGTTTGCCTGATGACGATGCTGCTTGGGCAGTTCAAACTGCACTAATTGAGCACCTTGAGACAATCTGGCAAGAGCCTGACGAAGGAATATGGGAAACGCGCGGCGGGCGGAGGAACTTCACCTATTCCAAAGTGATGTGCTGGGTCGCCGTCGATCGTGCCATTCAATCCATCGAGCAATTCGGGCTTCCCGGACCACTTGACCGTTGGCGCGCGCTACGGGATGAGATCCATGAAGACGTCTGCCAGCATGGTTTCAATCATGAACGTAACACCTTCGTGCAGCAATACGGGGGCAGCGCGCTCGATGCCAGCTTGCTGATGATGGCCTTGGTCGGCTTCCTACCACCCGAAGACGAGCGCATCAAAGGCACAGTCGCCGCAATCGAAGAAGAGCTCGAGAGTGCCAGCTTCGTGAGCCGGTACAAGACAGAGACGATGCGCGACGGTTTGCAATCCGGTGAGGGCAGCTTTCTCGCCTGTAGTTTCTGGCTTGTCGAAAACATTAGCTTGCAAGGGCGCCACGATGAAGCGGAGGCGCTATCTGACAAGCTGCTGACAATTCGCAATGACCTCAGCTTGCTATCCGAAGAGTACGACACGATGCTCAACGTCATGTCGGTAATTTCCCACAGGCATTCTCACACACGTCACTGGTTGAGACCGCATTCAACTTGCTCGGTAGGAGACCACGAAGCGGTTCGCCCGACGCGCATCCTCGTGAGAAGTGAGCGGCGCCGTCCAGGCGAGCAGGCGGATTTGCAACTGAAGCCCGATGTTTGGACGCCGTTTAAAATCGCCGCCATCTCCTGTGCGGAGCATGTAGTCAAGAAAGGAGCATCTCATGCGTGACGCTACACCGAAAGACCCTTCCGCCCCGGCAGCTCCGGACGAATCGCGCGTGCCCCATCCGGCATCCTATCCGCTGCTGACTGGACACTGGACAACCCGCGCTCGTGACGGGCGCAAATTCAGGTATCGGCAAGGCAGTGGCGCTCGGTCTTGCGCGTGCGGGTGCGGATGTCGTCGTTAACTATGTCGCCAATCCAGATGCGGCCGAAGAGGTCGCGCATCAGATTGGGACGCTTGGCAGACCGGCATTGCCCCGAAAGCCGATGTGAGCAAGGAGGAAGAGGTGGAGCGGATGTTCGCTCGTGCAATCGACTATTTCGGAACGCTCCACATCGTGGTGAGCAACGCGGGGCTACAACGCGATGCGCCTTTCGACAAGATGACCCTGGACCAGTGGAATACCGTTATCGGCGTGAACTTGACTGGACAGTTTCTCTGCACGCGCGAAGCGGTAAGAGAATTCAAGCGCCGCGGTGTTGATCCGTCCGTGTCAGTGGCCGCAGGCAAGATCCTGTGTATGAGCTCTGTCCATCAGGAAATACCGTGGGCGGGTCACGCCAACTACGCGGCATCGAAGGGCGGCATCATGCTTTTGATGAAAAGCCTCGCGCAGGAAATGGCGCCGTATCGTATCCGGGTCATCAGCATTGCACCAGGTGCCGTTAGAACCCCGATCAACACTGCTGCATGGAGTACACCCGAGGCCTACGCGGCCCTGATGACTCTTGTGCCCTACAAGCGCATTGGCGAGCCGGATGACATTGCGCAAGCTGCGGTCTGGCTTGCATCTGATGCAGCGGACTATGTCACGGGTGCAACGTTATTTGTCGATGGAGGAATGACTTTGTATCCGGGATTCGCGACCGGCGGCTAGTTGGCGGTTTAGGTGTGGCGTTTCTCCGTCGGGTTCGCGTTGGCTCATCTGGATTTCCGCAGCCGGAACACGTTGCTCCTGTCTCGTATGTGAGGAGGTACGGAAAGCAAAAATCTACGTAAGAAC
>NZ_CAXUPU020000021.1:0-138123 GCF_964252755.1 Caballeronia sp. LjRoot29
TTAAATTGGTTTATCGCAAGTCGGGGATGTTCTTGTTCAATGTCTTGCGCGAAACGCACTATATTAGAGGCTGGTATTTGTCACTCAAGGAGTCCGAGTATGAAAGTCCGTATGTATCGCCGCACTGTTGCAGGCATCGCAATTGCAATGTTGTTACCCTTTTCAGCCGCTCACGCGCAGCTCGGCAATTTGCTGAAGGGAGGCGGAAGCTCCGATGGTTCATCGTCTACGGGGCTCAGCAGCCTGGGGAGCATGAGCGGTATGACTGGCGGGTTGACCGGGTCATCGCTGACATCGGGTAGTACGAGCAATGTGGCCGGTGTGCTGCAGTTCTGTATCAAGAACAACTATCTCAGTGGGAACGGGGCGTCGTCGGTCAAGGACTCGTTGATGAGCAAGCTGGGCGGGACGTCGGCTGCGTCGTCGGATAGTGGGTATACCGCCGGGGCTGCGGGGCTGTTGAAAAGTGGCGATGGGAAGTCGGTGGATCTGAGCGGCGGTGGGTTGAAGCAGCAGGTTACAAAGCAGGTTTGTGACAAGATTCTTTCGCAAGGGAAGTCGCTGGTGGGTGGGGGGTAGGGGTTGGGTTGTTTGAATGGTTGGTTGATTGTTTGATACTGCTCGGGCAACTTGATGAGTTGTTTGGGTTGACTGTTTTTTGCTGTTTTTAACCTCGGTGGGTCCTGCGATTTTTGTAGGGCCTGTCGGGGGTTAGCTTGATGTATCGCCCTCCTCTTTGGTTCCGATTTTAATTTCAACTCCAGTTCCGATGAGCGACGCACTGCCCACGTTTGAGACTGGTCGTCTGTTGATCCGCCCGCGTACCATGACGGACTACGAAGCATGTCTGGCGATGGATCGTGATCCGCTGGCACTCAGTTTATCGATGGGCCTTGGCACGATGCTGAAGCGCATGAGCGGTTTTTGAAGCATCGTCTTCGGACATCGTTCGGTGATGGGTTGGGGTATTGGTCTATTTTCCGCAAAGACTCTCCGATGCGGTTCTTAGGATGGGTGCTTTTAATTCCCCGCGATGCGATTGGCCCGGAGATTGAGATTGGGTGGCGACTTTGTCGCGATGCTTGGGGTTATGGGTATGCGTCGGGGGGTGCGCGAGTGATTGTTGAGCACGCGTTTCGCTCGCTCGAATTGCAAAGAATTGTCCCGGATATTCGTCCGGGTAACGTTGCTTCGATGAAGGTGGCCGAGAGCATTGGAATGAGGTTCACCGATATCGACGGGCATGGCGACAGTCCGCGCACGTCTTACACGATGGGCCCCAAGGTTTTTTGGGGGAGCGGTGAACGGTCCGAGATAGGTGCGAGAACAGTTGCTGGGAGATTGTGGCCACCGGGACGCCGTCTACTACAATTGCCTATATTCCGTACTCTTACTGATCGGCTATCAGGAAATGACAATTAAACCGAACGTTAAACTCTTGAAGAACAATGATGAAAACGGATGAAATATTAGCGGATCTCGCTAGTTGCGAACCGTACAAGCTTGCGAAAGGTCCGTTCATGACTCGGTCACGAAAACTTTCATGGCTTCTACTTGGACTCGGTGGGTTATGTCTATGCATGCTTGCCGTATTCGGGTTTTGGTACAAGAAGGCTCCATCGACACCGTTGGCATACACCGGGATCGCGTTCTATGTTTCGACTATGCTACTGAGCGCATCCTCACTACTCGTTGAGCCTATCGCTGGATTTATGTTGATGCGTCACTGGAAGGAGGAAACGCTGAATACCATTACAAAGGAGATCGCGAATGACGAGTCGCATGTGCGACGTTTAATGCGCTATGACGATAACACGCTTAAGTATGTACAGCACTGGCTGCAAATCAAGGTAAGGCGTCTGGATGCTCGAATTGTGCTTTTCTTCGGTGGAAGTACGGCCGTTTATACGTTGCTCGCTCTGACTCTGTCCAACATCAAGGACGCAGGTGGCTTACCGTGGCTCAACCAAACATTCGCCAGCGGATTTGCCCCCGGCAACCTGATGAACACCATCATTCTCTGGGGGATTGCCCTGATATTCGGCGTATCAATTGGAGCAATGTTGATGAAGGTTGTCCAGGGACGTTACACCTATCATCTCGAACTGGTCGAACTATCAATGATGCGTAGATCGATCGAGCCGAAAGGCTAATCCGAAACCCATCAAAGACGCAGCACGAGTCGACTCAAGTTAGCCAACTTGAGAGTTGCGACTGTGCCAATACAGATCCATAACAGCTTTTTGAAATCGCACGAGTCCGGTCGAGCCGCCCCCATCCCCTTCTCCGAAGCAGATATTCGTTTGGATTGCAAGACCGGCTAGAATTATGATCAACAATCCGAGCATAGGACTAAGTCCGTCACCACCGATGAAGCTACGCCTATAAATGCGATTGTTAATCTCGCGTCTGCAGTCGCGCTATACCTGCCTCTCAGACCGTCGTGCTGTCTGCTATCGGGTTGCTACCAACCGAGGAGGTGCCTTAAAGCCGCAAACACCAAGCTAAGAAAGTGCCGGCGCAACGTCATACTCATGAATGTCTCGGTCATGAATGAACGTAATGAGTCATCGACGGATGAGGATCACGGGTGAAAATATCGGGCTTTATCGAGAACGTGTGTCCGCGAACATTAAAGTCGCGCTCGCGCAGGTAGTGTTCGTTAAGCAGGCAATAAAGTACGCGTTAGCCAGTGATTTGCGCCGCATGCCGGAACTGCACTAGGTTGACTGCCGATAAAACTTAAACCACACGCTTGAATCTATGAATCGGGACGTTTGCGCTACATATAAACCTGCGTTGCAACCGGTCCATTCGTCGACTGGCGTAAAGCGTTCTATCGATGCGATCAGAACGGAAAGCCCAGTATCGAACCCGGGCGGCAACCGCAGTAATCAGGCGTTAGGCAAGGCAGCGTTCACAACGCACGAAGAGGCTACGGGCTCCAATATTGGCACCGCACGGGTCACTACCCCCGTGCGAGCCGATGGCGAGCCGGCGCGCCACGACAAGTTGCGTGGTGCGCGTTGCACGGCACCGCGGGTTCATCCGGACAACAGAGCCACCCCGGCGAGCGCGCCGCTTCCTGCTCAGTCGGTTTTTCATGAAGCGTGGTGGCTCGACCTCGCGACCGACGGCAACTGGCGCGCGGCAACTGTACGGCGGGGTAACGAGATCGTCGGCGAGATGCCGTATTCGGTGGGACGCAAGGGACCGTGGCGCACGTCACAGATGCCGCCGCTCACGCGCACACTTGGACCCGCCCTAAAACCGTTCGCCGGCGATCCGGCGCACGCGATGCTCGAGCGTATCGACATCACCACGCAGCTCATCGAGCAGATTCCGGAAGTCGACAGCTTTTATCAAATCTTCGATCCGCGCGTGGAAGATGCCCTCGCGTTCGGGCTGAACGGCTTTACCGTATCGACGCGCTACACGCTGCAGTTCGGTCAGGAACGCGACATAGAGCAACTGTGGAAAGGATTGAACGGCAAGACCCGTAACGTGATCCGCACAGGACAAAAGTTTCTGCGGGTTGCGCCTATCGAGTCGCCTGCCGAATTCAACCGGTTCTACGATGCCAATCTCGCCGTGCGCCACCGCTCGAACATCTACGGCACGGAGCTGATGCAGCGGCTGGTCAGCGCGTTTGTCGAGCGTGACGCGGGATACCTGCTTGGCGCCTACGACACGAACGGTCATCTCGTGGCGGCGATTGGCGTGACCTTCGATTCGCACGCGGCGTACTACCTGCTGTCATCCCGCAGTCCGAGCGCTCATAGCGGCGCGATCAGCGTGCTGATCTGGGCGGCGATCCAGGATGCGATGAAGCGAAAACTCACCTTCGATTTCGACGGCATCCCCAACGCGAATACCTTGCGCTTTCTAAGTGGCTTCAATCCGACGCTTAAGCCGAGGCTCGTGGTCGAGCGGCATAAACCCGTCTGGTCGATGGCTAAAGCTGCCCGATGCTTAGTCATGCCAAGGAAACCCGGATGGTTCTTGTCGACTATGTGAGGGGTGGTGGGTAGGGGGTTTTTGGTGGCAGCCTTGCCGGGGCCTCTATCGCGATTGTCCCAAGCTGCCGTGAGCCGAGCGAAAGAGGCTTTTGCAGCCTGCTTCTCCGCTTCAGGCTTCGCCAAGTTCCGGCGCTTGCGCCATGGCGATTGACGGCCGTCTTTCAGCGATGTCTGGAGCAGCTGCCTTTGCAATCGCCGCGGCATTATCGGCGGCTTTGTCGGCGTTGGCTGACGCCCTCTCCGCGCGCATATCGACCAGCTTTTTCGCGAGACTCTTGGCGTGGAACGCCATTTTTCCCCACTGCGTCGTAGCAATCTGAAAGCTGGTGTTCGGCAGTACATTGCCCCGACTCCAGTACGCTTTGAAGTCTTCCGTGCCAACGCCGAGGTCGAGATCCATCCGATTTTCCCAGGCCCACTTGACGCAGCGTTCTATCATGATCGACCCGGGCGCAAACTTCGAAAACTTCGAGTCGAAGGCCCCGATCAAACCGTTCACGCACGTATGCCCCAACCCCACGATGTTGGCAGCGACCGGCATGCCGTCAAGCGTCATCACGAAGACTATTCCCATCGGCTGCGTGTGCGTACCGTCGACGAGACTGACCAGAAAGTCCCGATAACCCTGCGAATTGAGCCAAGGGCCGTCCTTTTCGACGCGTTCTGCCCACTCGCGTTTACGCGCGAGCATCCAGTCCACCCATTGGGCGTGCGCCTGCGTATCCCCAGCTTCAAGCGTGCGGATTTCCAGGACGCCCTCCTTTTCGAAACGCCTCTCGCGCGCGCCGGGCTTCTTCTTCGACAACGTGCCCAGCGTGCTGCAATAAGCCGACCAGTCCGGCTCCTTGCGCAGTAAAGCCGTCGCGGAGACATCCTGCCTCGCTGCAACCAAGCCCGCGTGTCGCGAGACCAGATCGTAGAGCCCGGCATCCTTTGCGACATACGGAACAGAGAAGATATCGGCGCGGCAATCTCGGGTCGCGGCGCGCCAGGCTGCATTAAGCGCTGCGCTCGCACCGGCGGCTGCGAGGATGCTCGTGTGTTCAGCGGTACCGGGCGTAAGTGGTTCTAGGACGCTGCAGAAGAACCGCCGATGGCTCACAAGCGGCCAGACGAGCACGAGTTCGCCGTCCTCCCTATACACAATGCAATGCAGCCGCTGACCGCGCGGCTTTGCCACCTGAGTCCAGCATTGCCAACAGACATCGAACGCTTGGTGATGGCGTCCATCGGCTTGCGACCAGAGCGCATTCCATTCGTCTCGAAGCGCGAGGAAAGCGTCCGCATCAGTGATGATCTCGAGGCCGGATTGCTGGTTGCTCGCGTTGTCTTCAGATCGCTTCATGGAGGTGCTCAGGCTGGTTCAAGTGGGCGGTCTCGCCGCTGTCCTCGCGGCATCGCTCGACGCGCTTGGGCGTGCGGGATAGCAGGCCCCGGATTCGCGGTCTGCCACACTTTGAGGCTTGAGACAGATAGCGTCGGTGCGGTGGTCAACACACCTTTTAGCGCGGCCGGCTGCTGCCGGTATCAGCGCAGCTGTAAGGTCCACGAAGTGTCGAACCTGACGACCGAGACCTGGCGAAGGTCGTGCCTCGATGGGCCGTATCGGTGTGGTCGGCACGGTTGTGAGTTAAACACCGTGAAGCAGGGCATCCGATTGTTGCAAGGCAGCTTTGCTTCGCTTCGCAACCGAACGCGTGCCTTTGACTCTGGCGCCAACTAAAAACCGGCTAACCTTGCGTACGGGTTTCCACCGAGCCAGATCGTTGTCGATTTCGCATCCCGTCGCGCGTCGTGTGGATGAAAACGAAATTATCATCTGGCATCGAAGCCACATCATTTGAAGCGCTGACGGAGACGTTTATGACGAAGATAAGAGTTGCAGGGTTTGGTGTGTCACTCGATGGCTTTTCCGCGGGAACCGATCAAGGTCTGGATCACCCGCTTGGTGTGCGAGGCGAGGAAATCTTCCAATGGTTTTTCCCGACGCGGACTTTCCGTCAGATGCTGGGAAAGGAAGACGGTGAAACTGGCCTTGACGACCAATTTGCCCGGCGAGCAATGGAAGGTTTCGGCGCATTCATCCTCGGGCGCAACATGTTCGGCCCTATTCGCGGGGAATGGCCGGACGATCAATGGAAAGGCTGGTGGGGTGACAATCCGCCGTACCATGCGCCAACCTTTGTACTCACGCATCATCCACGGCCGTCAATTGAGATGCTGGGCGGCACGACATTTCATTTCATTTCTGGCGGCATTGAGGAAGCGTTAAAAAAGGCGCGCGAAGCGGCGGGCGGAAAGGACGTCAAGATTGGCGGCGGTGTAGAGACTGTGAGGCAGTACGTCCAGGCCGGCTACGTGGATGAGATTCACCTCGCCTTTGCTCCCGTCGCGCTTGGCCAAGGGGAACCGCTCTTTAGCGGTCTGGATCTTCGCGCTCTGGGATATCGGACAGTCGAGCATGTACCAACGGACCGGGCCACGCACATTGTCTTAGCGAAGTAGCGTTGGGGATGGATTGATTGTGGCGCGCCAGAGCGCCACAAAGGAACTATCCCAGTCCGTTTGAATATGTCGTTTTAGTTAGTCTTCGATTTGAACCATAGGCTACTTTCCGATCTCAGCAAAAATAACCCTGCGACAGTTTCTGCGGCAATGCTTATTAGACCCACGACGTTGTTCCGCTCGGAGGACAGCCCGTCCGCAAACAGATGATAGAGGGCCGTCATGATGAGCAATGCCGTCAGAAAAAGCGCAACGTTTCTTGCCCACAGCTTTCCAGCTGAAAGCCGCATGATAGTAAATGCATAGAAGATCAAAATTGCGAAGAGCAGTCCAAACACCGTGATCGCCGCGCCCATTTCCCGGGGAGCACTGAAAGGCGGAACGCCCACTCCATGAATGATACGGACAAAAAAAACTGCAAACGTACTCCAATAAACTGCGATTGCGGCTCGAACCAAGTTGGGAGTATTGTTGCCCGGGAAAAAGATGAATTTGGTTTCCGCTCGCAAAGGAACCTCCGTAAATTTCGATTCAGAGCCGCCAGGTTTGCCGATCATAGTCCTGGTTCAACGCTATTTCTAGCAAGAAATGCGAATGTCGAGTCAGGAGAGAGTCGCATGGATCTACTCAGGCCCCTTCGCCTCCGCCCTCGCTCGCTCCACGACATGCAGCAACGTACGCGCAAAGAAACACCCCATCACCGCCGACAGAATAATGAAAATAGAGGCTGCATCGACCAGCAGTCCGAAGCGGATGAAGATAAAGAAGCAGCATAGAAGGTTCAGCAGATGCAGCACGACGCCCAAAATAGTAGAACCCTTAGGCACGTCTCTTAAGAACGCCGCAAACCTTGATTGCGTCCGTGGCACATACCAAATGATCAGTAATCCAAACATTATAATAAAGCCACTTTCCGCCCACTTCAACCAAGCTGGACGCCGCAGAAACCTTCCCTCAAAAATTGTCTCTATCACCTGCGCCTGAATCTCAATTCCGGGCACCAGTTCCCCCAACGGGGTCGTACGCATGTCCGTCACGCCAGTACCCGTCAGTCCGATCAACACCAATTTATTTCGAAACCGTTCTGGATCCACCGTTCCCTGCAGGATCTCGCGCGCCGACACATAGCGGCTCAGCGACGATCGAATAGAGGCGAAATGCAGCCAGATATCGCCGCCGGATTGGGTAGGCACTTGCACATCCGCGACACCCACCGCCTGCACGCTCGATGTATCGGCAAAGACAGAGATCGCCGATGAATCCGTGGCAACGCGGAACATTTCCATCGGCAGACCGGGAACCAGTTTGTCCCCCAATCCCATGATGAGGGGAATATGACGGACCACGCCTTGTTCGAGCGCCACGCTGAGCATCGCCTGCCCGTGGGCCGCCGCCTGCAATTCCGGCAGGCTCGCGAGCACATAGTCGAACCGTTGCACGCGGCCAAGAGGATCAGTGCCATGCACGAGGATCGGCGCGCTACGCATATCGGTGCTCGCGGCGAAGGTGGGATGGTCAAGTGCTGCAGCACCCAGTATGGTCGGCGCTGCGCGCAACGAACTCGCGAGAATAGCTTCATGACTGGGAAGCGTCCGCAAGCGGGCAGCAAGATCCCCGGCCGTTTCCGGTAGATTACCGGCCACCTTGTCGGGCGAAGTCTGGTCCGGCTCCGGCATGTAGATGTCGAGACCGATAGCCAGCGGTTTCAGCGCCGCAATGGCATCGACCAGACTGGCGAGCCGATTCCGCGGCCAGGGCCATTGCCCGACGGCTGCCAGTGTCGGGTCATCAATCTCGACAATGGTCACGGGCTGCGCGGTCGGTACTCGCGGAAAGCGACGTTGATACTGATCGAACAGAAGTTGCCGGGCCGTTTTGAAAGAATCCGGAAGTGCATCGTCGAGGTCGGCCACGAAAGCGGGACGCGCTATGTCGCTGGGCCATTCGCTGGACAGGTTGACGAGGCTCAGGCCGAACAACACCATCAGCGCCATCGGGCGCCCCTGGGCCGCCTTGTTCAGACGCTTGATCCGGGCACGCCATAGGTCGTAGAAGCGTTTCATCGAAGGGATAGGCCGTTCACCGTCGATGACTCGCGCGGATCATTGGATGGTGATGACGACGCGTCGGTTCAAGCGGTTGGGGACACCATCGGCAGTGTGGACCGCCGGCTCGCGCTTGCCTCGTGCAGCGATCTCTATCTGTTGGGCGGGAATGCCTTGCCTGACCAGGAATGCTGCCACCGTTTGCGCTCGACGCTTGGACAGGTTGTCATCGAAATCCTGCGAGCCGGCCAGATCAGTGTGACCGACCACTACAAGCTGCGGCGCAGGCCAGTTCGCCAGCACCGCTTTTAACTCTTTAACCGTAGCGAGCGATTCGGGAGCCAGGTCGGTGGCCGAGTCGAAGAGAAAGAAGATCGTAAACGTCCTGGGACGCGGAGGCCGGGCCGCGAGTAGCTGGCTGTATCGCGTCTCCACGCTGGACTGGCTATCCATCGTTTTTTCGATAGCGCCGCCCTGGCTGACGTCGACCCCGGCGTATGCCTTGTTGATGGTTTGCTGTCCGGTGGCGCTGTGGACGATGACAGCTCCGACCTTCCCCTCCGGATCCGGCAACAGAATGATTTTGTCCGGAGGCGTGCTGCACGCAGACAGCAAAACCAGCGTGGCGAATGACGCTGCAAATGCTCGCTCGTGACGTCGGAATGCGGCCTTCACCGGGCACCCTCCCCGCTACCGCCAACTTCGATAATAAACGCAGTGCCGCGCACGCCGAGCGTCGTAGTCGGCGTGCTGAAACGCACGGAATCCGGATTCGCCTTCGCCAGTTTTCCGGAGATCACTGCCAGGGAACCGCGTTTGATCGACGCATCGAGCACCCCGTCATGGGTCGTGGTATTGAACGCGAATTTGTTGAGCTCGAGGATGGAATTGGCGCCTGCGGAGAGTTGGGTGTCGTCACGCAGCGTGATCCCGACTGAGGACTCGGGGCCGGTCACTATGCGATCGCTGCCGTACACCTCGCTGCCAATGGCCGCGCCCGAACTTGCTCCCGCCCGCTCGACCTGCACCGTGCCCTTGACGGTCTTGACGACGCCGGCTGCATCGGCGGCAAGCGCGTCAACGGATGCCATGGACCCGCAGGCAAGAATCAAGGCATAGCTGATGGCTTGGAGACGCATCGGTGGCACCTGATTGCGTAAGCGTGTGTCAACGCTGCTTGCGCGCGGCAGCGTGGCTCCCCTGGCAATCCGACGTTGCGAGGGATCATTCCCCGATAGCTAGTGGAACTGAGGCTTTATGAAAGACTTACAGAAATGCGGCGCGTGACTCAGATCGAGACGGTTTTGCGCTAGCGAACAAAGTATGGTCCTCAGCCCAAATCTCTCTGTGCGCTTTCGCGCATATGGCCACGAGACACTTTTTTGGCAACTGGTTTGCGATTACAAAGGAAAAGATTCGGCATGCGATCCGCGGGACGACTGATGCACTCGCGTTTCATGCGCTGATGACCCAACGTGGAACGACATCGCGACAAATCAACCGGTACCGAGGTTGCCGAATGGATCAGGCAGCATGTCGCTTTGGTGGGCATACTACACTCCGCGATTTCGCCGAACCGTTCGTTTTGCTGCGGAAATCTTCTTCGCCGGAAAGCACGCTCGCTGAAGCCAGTCGTTTTGTGACAGGCCTCAGTCAAGCGCGGGATCAGTGACTTGCGCGACGCCAAGATGCACCACCATGGCCGTGCGGGACCGGCTCTTACCATCGACCAGCCCCGCTACGCCAGCTCACTCCTTAAGGGGCGAAAGTATCACCCAACACCACGCCCTCCCGGCGCGGGTCCGTGCCACCCTGCAGGACGCTCGACTGATTAATCCCCGTACGAAGGATCGTATTGACGCCACTCGCCTGAGCCGCCGTGGAAACGGTGTGACCCAAAGCAACCAGTCCCGTCAGCAAGGGATCGTTCGCGCCACCATTCGAACTGTTGATGTTCGGATGCTCGCCGCCGAGAGTCGTGACCGGGCTATTGCTCGCGCCAAAGTCGACCAGATTCGCGGATTGCTGCGCGTCCAGTCCCCAGTCAAGCACACCAACAATCGTCTTCACCACGTACTGCGGAATCGTGCCGCCGCCAGGTGAACCCGTTGCCATCACGAAGTCGCCCTTCGACCCATCGGCGGCGATCTTGAAGACTAAAGTAGGCGCCATCGAACTGCGCGGCCGCTTGCCAGGCTGCACGCGATTCGCAACCGGAGCGCCCGTGGTGTCGGTCGGATTCGCGGAGAAATCCGTGAGCTGGTTGTTCAGCAGGAAACCGTTCGTCATGTGGAACGAACCCATGCTCGACTCAACCGTCGTGGTGGCGGTCACCACGTTGCCGCTGCCGTCCACGATAGTGAACTGGTTCGTGCCATGCTCGATCAGCGTTTTATCCACGCCAAGCGGAACCGCGCCAAAGTTACCCGCAGCAGCCGTACCCATGCTCTTGTTGACGTTGATCAGGGCCGCCCTGCTCTGCAAATAAGGCTTGTTCAGCAACGTGTTCCAGGTGCCATTTGGCGGCGGAATGAAATCGGTATCGGCTACATATTTGTCGCGGTCCGCATACGCCATCCGTTCAGCTTCGGTAATCAGATGGACACCCTGAACGGTAGGCTTGCCGCCTTCGAGATCGATAGCCGTTGGCTTTTGCTGTTGAAGATTAAAGTTCTCGAGAATGCCCAGTGCGGACGCCACCGCAATTCCACCGGACGACGGCGGCGGCATGCCGCAAATCCAGTAGCTCCTGTAAGTCGTGCAAATGGGATCGCGCTGTTTCGCCTGATAGTTCGCGAGATCGGCGACCGTCGTTTTGCCCGGGGTGATTACTGAGCCATCGGCGCCCGTGGTCGTCGCAATCTTCGCCACAATGTCCTGTGCGATCTGGCCGGAATACAGTGCGTTGGCACCGTTGCTTGCCATCGCCTTCAGCGTATTCGCGTAAGCCGGATTTTTCAGCAGCGTGCCCAATGCCTTGGGCGAGCCGTCCGCGTTAAGAAAGTAAGCAGCGGCTTCGGGGTCGCGTTTCAGGCTGCTCGCATTCGACGCAATTGCACCAGCAAGCCGTCCACCGATTGGAAAGCCATTGGTTGACAGCGTGATCGCGTCACCAAACAGATCCTTCCACGCAAGCTTGCCGTGATCGCGCTGCAGCGCCTCAATAAGCCGCGGTACACCAATGGTGCCGATCGAGCGACCGCTCGCACGCGCGCTTGGCTGCGGCGCGGAACGGTCGTTTGTATCGTCGACATAACGAAGATAGTTTTCGGTCGCCGCGCTCGGTGCCGACTCGCGGCCGTCGTACGCCTGCACCGTCTTTTTCGATGCGTCGTAGTACATCAGCACGCCTCCTGACCCGAGCCCCGTTGCTTCGGGAACTGTCAGGCCAAGCACTGCCTGCACAGCGACTGCGGCATCGGCCGCGGTCCCGCCTTGCTTGAGCACGGCGCAGCCTGCGGCGCTCGCATACGCATTCGATGTGGTGACCATATAAGTCTTCGCGTACACGGGCTTCAGACCCGTGCGATAACCCGAAGCGGCTTCGGGGAGTGAAGGGTCGCCCGGGAGATTCGAGCCAATGACGACGCTCGACCCGCTGCTGTTCACCGCGAGGCAACTCGAGTCTTGCGCGGGGGTTGGGGAGGCGGACTGGTGGTCGTCTGAATCACCGCCGCAGGAAGCGAGCAGAAGCGTGGAGGCGGATATTGCCGCCACAAGTGTGAAGTAGGGGTTGCTTTTCATCGTGCTTTCTACAAGTCCTTTTATTGTCGAATTCTCATGACCGGGAAGCAGCGGCCCGGGGGATGCTTTAATCGGAGCCATGTGTGACCCGCATTAAGCCGACAAAATGCTATCTGAAATATTACTAAATATCTCTATAAAAATAATATTTGGAGATATTTTGAAAGAATGATCGGCACTTGGAACGGGATGAGAAATGGATGAAAAAGGATGAAAAACAGATGAGAGGCGGGAGGATTTGACTAGGAGCGGAGGCGTAGCAGAAGGGAATGCGATAAGTTGAGGAGTTGAAATCTAGGGGTATAGGCGCTTAAAGATTTGCGACGCGGCCAAGCGCCGGCCTAAGCGTCGCTTAGAAGCCGCAGCAACAAAACGACAGCGCTCGTAATAACCGACTAGCGCCAAAAACGCGTTCGAAAATCGACGCATTTCTTCATTTCAGCGTCGGGGAAAACTTCGACGAATGTTCATTGCCATTCCCCGCGCCTATCGCGATCCCGCTAAGCCCCATTCCAGACAACAGGAAAAAGTGGATGCTCCATCGGAGCGCCCTCAGGCAGCGTCTCCGCAAGCCCTGGAAACTCTGGTGAGGTATGCCAACGGCGCGGCGCATGCCGGACATCGTCGCCAATAAACCGAACCGAGAACGCACGCCGCCGTGTCTGTCCGCTCACACCACCTGACGCATGCAGCGTCAGCATGTTGAAGCAGACCATATCGCCCGGCTCAAGCGCCCACCCGATGATCGGATACGCACCCCTGTCGGCCTCAATATCCGGCAGATCCGTGAGGCTGCCTTCGGGAAACCACTTCGCCTGATTGTCCATGAACGTACGCGGCATCAACCACGGCCCAAGGTGCGAGCCCGCAACAAACTCCAGCCTCGACTCCTGCGAAACGGGATCAACGGGAATCCACATGCTGACGTTATCGTGGCCGGTGATGTTGTAGTAAGGCTGGTCCTGATGCCACGGCGTACGCTGCCGGGTACCCGGCTCTTTCACCAGCAGGTGATCGTGGTAAAGCCGTATGGTCTCGCTCCCCAGCAACGCTGCGGCAACCGCGGGTGCGGCCGAATGAAAAATAAACTGGCGATATGATTCGTTATCCTGCCAATTGCAGAAGTCTTCGAAGAACCAGCCCGGATCGTCGGGACGGCTCGCAACTTTTGCGCGCGGACTGGGCGCTTGCAGGTTGCTATCGATACCCTCACGCAGCAAAGCGACCTCTTCCTGCGTGAATATCTGGCGAATACAAACCGCGCCATCGCGATGAAAGTCTTCCATCAATTGCGGCGTGACGGCCCGTTCAAGACGGGCGGTGACGGTCTCCAACATACCTGTCTCCCTACGAGAAAAAATGAGCCAAGTCCTGACGCTCAGTCGCCATAAATATCGAAATTAAAGTACTTCGCGGCGACCTGTTGATACACGCCATTCTGACGTATCGCGGCAATGGCCTGGTTGATCTCAGTCTCCGTTGGCGTGTCGCCCTTTCGTATGCCAATGGCAACATCGCCCGCCACGCGACTATCTCCCACCGGCTTGCCCACCAGCCCAAAACCTTTACCTTGCGGCGTCTTCAGAAAACCGAAATCTGCTTGTACGGCGGCCTGGAATGCAGCATCGAGACGGTTCGTCACCAAGTCCTGATAAATCTGGTCCTGCGTCTGATACGACTCCACCGTCACGTTCTTCGGCGCCCACTCCGCTTTCGCATAGCTCTCTTGCGTCGAGCCCTGCACAACGCCCACGCGTTTACCCTGCAAAGCCTGCGCGGTCGGCTGAAGGTTCGAGCCCGTGCGCGCTATCAATGCCGAGCTGCTGTTGTAAAGACGGTGACTGAAATCGATCTGCTCACGCCGTGCCGGTGTAGCAGACATCGCTGAAAGTATGGCGTCGAACTTGCGTGCCTTGAGCGCCGGGATCATGCCGTCGAAGTTCTGCTCGACCCATACGCACTTCTGGTGGAGCTGCGCGCAGATCGCGTTGCCCAGGTCGATATCGAAACCCGTGAACGACCCATCCGGCGCCTTCGACTCGAACGGCGGATAGCTGGGATCAACGCCAAAGCGAATGGCTCCTTTATCCTGTGCGAGAACAGCAAGGGGCAACATCGCCAGTGCGCAAAGGGCTGAAAGCATTACGTGTTTCATGGAGTTCCCCGTCGGTATTGAATCGGTTTGAGCGGATGGTGAGCCAGCTTGCGTCATGCCATTTTTAGCGCTGCGATCGTCCGGAGCGCACACGAATGCGATGTCGCAACCGAATCGTTTCGTCGCGGCTGGCGAGCATGTCGATGGAAGCAGTCATTCGCGTGGCTCCGTGCATCGCGTTGGAACTTGATCGGGTGACGCTACCGTAGCGCGACAGAAAACGGGGCGGGAGAGCTAGAATCGTGAACGTGGCAACCAAAGGTGAACGCCCGGCGCGAACGCGTCTTTTCATTGAGAGCTTATGAAACTTCACCAACTCCGCACGCTCATCGCCATTGCCGAAGCCGGCGGCGTGCGCGGCGCTGCGCGCGTCTTGAAGGCTTCTCCGGCGGCTATTACCAAGAGCCTTCGCCAGCTTGAAGAAAGCGTGCAGATGTCGCTCGTGGTGCGCACATCGTCAGGCGTCACGCTCACGGAGAGCGGCCAGGCGCTCCTGGTTCACGCCCGATCAATCTACGGGCAGATGACACGCGCTCAAGACGCCATGAGCGCGCTGCGGGGCGCCGCGCAGGGCAAGCTCACGGTTGCTGTCACCCCATGGATCGCCATGACGTTCCTGGCGGACACGGTCACGCGTTTTTGCGAGCGCATGCCCGAAATCCGCCTGGAATTCTTCGAAGGATTGTTGTCAGTCGCTAATCCGCGTCTGCGCGACGGCAGCCTCGACTTCTTTATCGGCCGGCCGGAGCCTGGGGCATTTGGTGTCGAGTTTCAGTATCGGCCGCTGTTTTCATCGACTTGCGCGCTCGTCGCCCGTGAAGGACATCCGCGAGCGAACTGCCACTCGCTCGCGGATATGAGCGATCTGGACTGGATCCTCACGTGGGACCCGTTGAACGAAAACGCCCTTGTCGACAACGTCTTCACTCGATACAACGTGCCCGTTCCGCGAAAGATTCATCTGACGCATTCGCTTTCGATAGCCATCGCATTGCTCAAGAAGACCGACATGGTCAGCGTATTTCCGTGGCCGCTGGTCGAGGTCAGTGCAGCCAAGGAAGGGCTGTGTGCCATTCCGTTGCGCGAGCAACTCGACGACGCAATGGTCAGCGTCATCTCGCGCACGGGTCATCCCACGAGTGCCGCGGCTGAATGTTTTATTGAATGCATGATCGAAACAATCCGCGAGGGATGCGAATCGAGTCTGCCGGAAACACGCCACGTGTTGCAGTCAGTCGAACTGTTGATTTAAGAGCATGCCGCCACCATAAAAAAACGGCGCGCATCGTTAAGTGCGCGCCGCTCGTTCCGAAACGTCATGCCCGCATCAGAAGATGTTGCGAAGACCGATTGCAACGCCGGTCTGGTTGTTGCGACCCGGAAAGTCAGCTTGCGCCGCGCCCGTGCCACGGATGAAGTCGACCGTGCCATACACTTCCGTCCGCTTGGACAGCGAGTATTCGGCAAGCAGCACGCCTGAGTAACGAACGCCGCGGCTAAGCGTAGTTCCGTCCGCGTTCAGTGCGTTGCGTGAGTGATCGTAGTAAGCCGCCGCGGTCAGCAGCAACGGCGGCGTGACCTGCCACGTAGCACCCGTGTAGAAGCCATCGTCGATGCGGTTAGTATTCGTCACAGGCGTGAAATTGGAAGCCGGTGAGTTTGCCGCCGACATGAAGATGTCGACCATGCCGGTATTGTCTTGCGAATGCAGCCAGCCAGCGAAGGCCTTGACCGTGTTGAACGAATAAACCCCGCTCACGTTGACGACATTGAACTTGTTGTTGTGCAGGTCGCTGTTCTGCTGGAAGCCCGCATCGAGAGCCAAGCCGGCGAAGGTGTACGAAGCAGTCACGCCGTACATGTTGCTCGCGCCAGTGCTGCCGGCGACGTTGCCGAAGCCGTACATGGCTTCCACATTCAGGCCGCCGAACTGGCCGTTGTACTTCACGGAGTTATTCTGGCGCAGGCCGTAGCCGAGTGCGCCGGGCAGCCAGCCGTCCTGATCGTAGTTACCCACGGTCAACGGGTCGTAGACATTCCCTAACTGATCGAACAGCGGCGTGTTCTGGCGGCCCAAGGTCACGGTGCCGTACTGGTTGCTTGACAGCCCAACGTAAGCCATCCGATTGAACAGCGTATTCGCGCTGGCAAGCTGGCCGTTCCAGAGGTTGAAACCGTCTTCAAGCCGGAATACCGCAGACAAACCACCGCCCAGATCCTCGGATCCCTTCAAGCCCCACCGGCTGCCGGTGATCGGGCCGACGCCCATCGATACCTGGCTGTCATTGGTCGCATTGGCGTTGGTGAGATAACGGATGCTTGTGTCGACGATGCCGTACAGGGTGACCGAGCTTTGCGCGCAAGCGGATTGCGCAGCAATAGCGATCAGTGCGCCGCCGATTGCACCAATTGCGCTGGTAGTTTTCTTCACAGAGTGTCTCCCCCTATTGATTTGTTGGGCAACTACTGGCGTATGTGACGCTGGTAGTTCATGTGCGATTTTTGATCGCAAGCGGGATAATATTTCCTTCAAATTAATTCGGGATTGGTTTTCTATCGCCGTGTCTCCCGTTCGCAACATCGGATTGACTTTCGTGTCGCGGGATAGTCCATAAAATCCAGATTAATTGGATGTTTATTGAACTGCGCTTAAACAGCATTTCAATTGTCAGGCTTGAGGCGGCTAGTGAGCATCTGACGCGGTGCAGCACCTGCCGAGCTGGAATTCGAATCGGCCTTGGCAGTCGCAGTTAAAATCGGGGTTGGCGCACAACCCTGCGTCGCCGCCAACAGCTCTGCAGATTGTCTGCGCCGCGGTGATGCAATCAAACTTGAGGACCGATCTCCAAAATGCCTCTGCTCTCGGACGACGAATGGAACGAACTCAGCGGGATCCTTATATCCGATTCAATGTCGGATGAAACATTGACGGCCGAAAGTCTCGACGGTTATCTGACCGCGATAGCGATCGGTCCGATCACGCTGATGCCGAGTCAATGGCTACCGGGTATCTGGGGACCGGACCCGGAGGACGCGCCTGAATTCGAATCGAAGAAACAGGCCGAACGCGTCATGGGTCTTATCATCCGGCACTTCAACAGCATTATCGAGACCTTGGAGAGTGATCCATACTCGCTCGAACTGATCTTTCACGAAAGAGCGGCACCGGACGGTTCCGGCCCCTATCTCGACGCTGAAATTTGGGCGCATGGTTTCATGCGAGGTCTCAATTTGTGCCGGTCAGCGTGGCAATCGCTACTCGATCACCCCGATGGGCAGGCGTGGCTAAGACCGTTCCACTTGCTAGGCTCGTCAGGCCTGACTGAAGAAGAGATGTCACTCATCGTTCGTCCCGATCAACGTAAAAAACTTTCGGAACTGATTCCCGTCTACGTCGCCTCGATCTACGATTTCTGGTTCCCGTTCCGAGAAGCAATGTTTGCACGCGAGCTCGCGTCGACGATCCGGCGCACGGGCCCGAAGGTTGGCCGCAACGATCCGTGCCCATGCGGTTCCGGCAAGAAGTTCAAGAAGTGCTGTGGGACGGGAAGCGATCTTCACTGATCTTCGCTGATGGTCGCTAACGTGACAATCATTCAGATGACCGTGTACCTGCATTTCGAGTCGATCAACAGTCACTCGAAAGACGAATTATCCGGCAATCAGTTTTAATCCGGCAGGCAACGATTCTCCGAATACGCGCCCCGTGTCCGCGTTATCGAGTGTCACGACTTCACGAACCATATCAACCCACGCTGGCGGTGCATTGGCAGCCTCAAGCCGCCGCACGACGGTTTCACGGACCGGCTCTGCGAGATCCCTCGAACGATCGCCCGTCATGCGAGCGATTTGCGCGGCGGCGAACGCGGCAGGCTCAACCTTTTTCCAGTCCAGCGCGAGGATGACGTCCAGCCATCGCGTGGCTACGTCCGGCGGCACGACACCATGCGCGCTGCCATAAAACGGCCGGCGTGCGCCAATGCGACCAACCGCCCACCAACCTTGATGATTTTCCGATGGCCGCTGAAGCCGGACCAGAAGCTGTTCCGCGATTTCAACTTTTCGATCAACCGTGATGCGTTCAAGCGATGCCGAAAGGCGCAGCATGTCCGCGTTGCCCACCTTCGTGGGATCGAAGGGCAGTTTGTGCCGCTTCATGCCTGCGGCCGCCTGAAGCCAGGCCATTGCATCGAGCACCTGAAGCTGTGCGTCCTCGTGCAAGCCGCCCGCCGCGCGGCGCCATAACGTCCACCATTCCGACCACACCTGGCCCTCGTTGACATACTGGATGCCGTCGTCGAAGAGCGACCAAAGCTGTTCAATGCGCCATTCGTCAAGCGGATAACCGAACCCAGGCCGCAGACAATAGCCCGTCAGATTCAGCCATAGGCGTTCGTGATCCGCAGAGCGACGCCGACGGCCAGCGCGCTCCCACAGCGCTCCAAATAGTTCGCGCAGCAGCGCACTATCCCAACTTTGACGCGGCCCTAGCAACTGCTCAAGTCCCGCACGCAAGCGCTTCACTTCCTTGGGATCGACATTCGCCGAGCGCGCGCCGAACGTGCGGTCGATCAGTTCAATGGCCTTGTCGAGCGATGGATTTCTTATGGCCGCGGAGACGTCGTGTTCTGCATTGTCGCGTCGCAGCTGGAATTCGAGTAGCCATCGTTGCGATGCATCGCCGGTTGCGATGCAGTGCATCTCCAGCCTGCCAAGTTCCGTCAGCGATGTCGTGAGTCTGACCGGCCGCTCGCGAAGCCCGCTTGCATCCTGTTGCTGCACCACCGTTGCGACCGGCGGCAAGCGGACGAAGTCGCCCGTTGTGAGGTCGACAAGCTCGCCTGGTCTCCAGGCTGTATCGGCGACGGTGGATACCAGGTGGAAACGCACCGGATGTCCGAGTCGCAGCGCAAACACGCGATCCTCGAGATGGACCTCGAGACCTTCTTCGGTGCCACGTGGCAACAGGCAAACGCCCCGCGATGACCGAGCGTTGTCTTGCGCGCTGTCTTGCGCGTCCTCCTCAAGCACGAGGAAGTAGCTGCGTGGCGAGCCGCCGCCAATGCGCGGCGCGTGTCCCGCGCGGGCTAGTCCGTAAGCGACTGCACCACGTGCAACAGCCACGTCGGGATGGTCGTTTTGCAGCACATGCAAAGGCTGCTGCCGCCACGTACCGAGCGCATTCGCCAGACGACTGGAAAGCGCGTTCGCCCGGAACACGCCGCCGTTGAGCAGCAAGGTATCCGGCATCGATGTCTGTACCTCATGCGATACCCCCAACGCCTCACGCGACTGCGCATTGAGGCTCTGCAAAAACGCTGCGATGTGCCGCGTGATTGCCGCATCGGCCGCGTAGGGCAAGCCAAACTCGACGAGCGCGGCCCGTGATCGGCGAGGCAATTCGTCAACACCGCCATTCGGAAAGAACCCCTCCACGATGATCTGTTCGACTTCCTCCCGGCTCAATTCCGTCGTTCGCGCCCCGCCGACAAGCCGGGCTCCCGCACCCAGCAGCGTGATCGCGACCGAGTCAGGCGGCTGTGCGCCAAGCAGTTGTTCCTTCGCGGCGCGGCACCGTTCCACCAGTTGTGACAAGCTCGCCGCCGACAGACGTGTTTGCTCCTTCGCCAAACGCGTCTCGACCAGATGCGCCAGCGCGAGGTCCATGTTGTCGCCGCCAAGCATCAGATGATTGCCCACGCCGATGCGGGTCAGTTGCGGCTCTCCGTCCTCGAAATGCACCTTGATGAGTGTGAGGTCCGTCGTACCGCCGCCCACATCGCAGACCAGCACGAGGCGCGTCTGGGCGAGTTCGGCGGCAAGTGTCGCGCGATGATGGAACAGCCAGTCGTAGAAGGCGGCCTGAGGCTCTTCGAGCAAGCGCAATGCGGGCAGCTTCGCGATGCGCGCGGCCTCGAGCGTGAGCGCGCGCGCGCCGTCATCGAACGATGCCGGCACGGTGAGCACCACGTCCTGATCTTCGAGCAACGCATGCGGAAAACGATGGTTCCACGCGGCACGCACGTGAGCCAGATAGCTGGCGCTCGCGGTGACCGGCGAGACTTTGCTGACTTGATCGTCCGCGCCCCACGGCAAAATTGGCGCGAGGCGGTCGACGGACGCATGCGAGAGCCAGCTTTTCGCGCTGGTCACAAGCCGCCCGGGCACCTGCGCGCCCAGCGCGCGTGCGAGATGACCGATCACGGCCGGCTGCGCTTCTCGATCGTTAGGTATCCATGGCAATTGCAGATCGCCGGCCGCCAGCTCGCCCGGCGCCGAGTGATAGCGCACGGACGGCAACAGCTCTCGCGTGCCGACCTCGCCAAGACCCACGAGCTGATCGATATCGAAGATCCTGATCTCGTCAGTACCCGTCTCGACGTACGCTACGACCGTATTGCTCGTGCCGAGATCGATGCCGACGATGTATTGCTTCATCACACTCAGGCGTTCGCGCTGCCGCGCACATCGAATTCGACTTTCCAGCGCTCGTTCGTGCCGCGTGGCACTGCTTCGAGTTCCAGTGTGCCGGCTTCGGTGATCCGCGCATGCAGTTTTACCGGCACGACTTCACCGGGCGTGCGTCCTTCGGTCGGCAGCGTAGCCTGGATTTCCTCAAGCTCCTGCAACTCGTCGGGTGACCAATAGTCGAGCATGGTGCCCACGTGATCTTGTCGGCGTACCGATGAACCAAAGAAACGGAAGTGCACGGGTTCACCGACCACGAGGCCGAATTCCTGAGCCGGCAAGGCCGCGTCCGTGCCCTCTTCCATCCCGAAGGGCGCGACGCACAACGCCTGGACAGGCGGCTCCATGCCGGGCACGGCCGGCATGGCCGACTCGATAGCAATGTAGTAAGCCCGCGCCGTGCCGCCACGAATGCGCACGCCTTTGCCGCGTTTCACATAGCCGTAATACGCCGCGCCGCGTGCGACCGCGAGGTCGAGATCGGCGCCGCCCAACAGGCGCGCAGGCTCCGCGCCTTCGGCGGCGAGCCAGCCGTTGAGGCCATCGAGGATGCGCTCGACGAGCAGCATCGACTTGAACACGCCGCCGTTGAACAGGACCGCTGTGGGATGCAGGAAAGTCGCGTTCTCGGCCGGCTTTTTCTGCAATCCTTCGAGCTCGGCGAGCGCGGCGACTTGACGGCCGAGGAATGCTGCCAAGTGCCGCGTAATGCCAGCATCTTGCGCATACGGCAGGCCGAGTTGAGTCAGGCCGCCACGCGCCCGGCTCATTGGCCGCGCCGATGCATCGACTTGCGGAAAGAAGCCGTCGAGAATCGTCTGCGTGAGTTCGGTGCGGGTCAGTTCGGTGCGGATCGAGCCGCCAATCAGTTTCGATCCACGGCTCGGCACGACCAGCGGCACGGTGTCCACGCTGCGGTCGGTCAACAAGGTTTCCTTGGCCGCGCGGCATGCATAGGTGAGCGCGCGCAACTGCCACGGATCAGCCTGGGTTCCCTGTGCAGCCAGCTTGCGCGCGACCACGTGGGCCAATGCAAGGTCCATGTTGTCGCCGCCCAGCAGGATGTGTTCGCCAACTGCAACGCGATGCAACTCGAGATTGCCTTCACGTTCGATCACCGCGATCAACGACAGGTCGGTCGTGCCGCCGCCCACGTCCACGACCAGGATGATGTCGCCGACTTTCACTTGCTTGCGCCACGCGCCGGCGCTTTTCTGGATCCAGCTATAAAGCGCGGCTTGCGGTTCTTCCAGCAGCGTCATGCGGGTGTAGCCGGCCGCTTGCGCTGCCTCGGCCGTCAGTTCTCGTGCAGCCGGATCGAACGAAGCAGGAATGGTCACTGTGACTTCCTGCTCGCTGAACGGTGCGTCGGGATGCCCGTGGTCCCATGCTTCGCGCAAATGCGTGAGATAGCGAACCGAGCTTTCAAGTGGCGAAACGCGCGTCACTTCTGGCGGCGCATCGATTGGCAAGATCGCCGCGCGACGGTCCACGCCCGGATGACAGAGCCAGCTCTTGGCGCTCGACACCAGACGAATTGGCGTCGCTGCGCCTCGGCTGCGCGCCATTTCGCCGACTGCAAAGTCGCGCTCGGCGGTCCACGGCAAGGCCAGGTCACCCGGCGTTAATTCGCTCGGATGAGGCAGGTAGAGAAACGACGGCAACAACTCTGGCGCTTCGATAGCCCCCGGTGCGGTGAGCTGCGTGATCGGCAGCACGCCCTGAATGGTTTTCTCGCCATCGCTGGCGGAAAGATCGACGTATGAGAGGGCGCAGTGCGTAGTGCCCAGGTCGATGCCGATCGAATAACGCGGCTCGCTCATCTCGCTCATAGTTCCACCTCGGCCTGTGCGATCACGGTCGCGTCATGCGTCTTTGTCAGCATCGGGAGCCTGACCTCGGCCACTCGCCAGCCGCGATGACTGATATTGCCGCTGAACGGCGGCTTGCCGACGACGTTCCCTGTCAGGCGGATTGCCGTTGCGTCGAAGCCATCGGCGAGCGTCACACGGCTGCCTTCGGCCTCTTCGCGTACCGGACGAATCGTGAAATGCTCCCGCAATGTCGTGCGGCAACCGTCGTGCACGAGCCTCGCGGCGGCGCCGATGTCGGCATCGGAATAACCTGCAATGTCCTCTTCGACAAAGTCAACGAAGCGCGCGCCGCGCTGGAGAAGTCCCAGAAGCTGAAGCGCCGACTCCGGGCTGGCTTCCTTGGTCAGGGGAGCGGCCGCTGCCACGGGTTGGGGCGCCGTGACGGGCGCCACCACTGTCCCGTCGCGCAGCCGACGCACCTTCACGGCGAGTTCGCCGTCACCCAGGATGGCGAAAAACGTTCCGACGGCCAAAGAAAGTCTGCTGAGAAAACCCATGTTCGATTCGGTCATACAAAATTGCTCCTGTGGGCTCGCGTAAACAACGCGCTATCCTGCCGGCCGCGGCACAAGGCTTGTTGAAAGCATTGAAGGGCGTGCGCCGGCAATAAATTCGCGGGCCCGGCTGTGGGCTAAAACCGTATTTTGCCTTGATGTGACCGAGGGCCGTTCAGAATGCAAACGGCGGCAGTCTATTGTCGCGATTGCGTTGCCGCGTAAACGGGGGCATGTGGCATGCCTGAAAGCGCAGTCATGCCGCCCTCATGGCCGGCAGAAGCTCGTGTGGGACGGTCGTTCCGGTCGCGTTTGAAAGTCTGCTTGGGCGGCTACTGACGGCCCTGGAGGCGAATTGCCCGCTAGCGTGCGGTTTCAAGCCTAGTCGCTGTCGAAATCGTCTGCTGCCTTACGATTCCGCCGCTCTTCATTCGCACGGCGAGCACGCACACGCTGGCGCCACAGGACGGTAATGACCTCTCCCGTAGTCGCACCAGCGGGGATTTCGTTGCGGATGAGATTCGGCACCATCGGCAGGCCAAGGCGCTGCCTTCGCAGGGCCCGGGCGATGGCCGTGCGGCACTCCTGCCCGTGGCAATCCCATTCGTCACGCATTTTTCTGCAGTAACGGCACTCGTTCATGGCAAATAGTTTAACTGTAAACCCTGATGACCTCCCGGCATCGGGGCAAAACGCCCTTACTTTGCCAGGCTTTTTGCCAGGTCGCCTTAGTTCGCGTTCGTTAAAGTATTTACGTTTTTTGCCGATATTCAGACTAAGCACTGCCTCTGTTCAATTCGCCTTGTCTTTGCGATTTGCCGCGTCAGAGTCGCCACATGGTCATGCCTTCGGCTCTGTCGCGTGCAGGTTCCAACGGTTAGCTTTCAAGTAAGCCTATAGCGCCGACTGAAGCCGCGTCGTTCCATCCCGCAACCAAAAAGTAAATCCTCCAGTGCGACGAATTGAGCTTGCCTCCCTGCTATCTGTCCTGCTCATCGTCACTCTGATGTCGTTGTCCGGCTGTCACAAGCAAGACAATCCCTCGTCGAACGCCGCCGCGCCGGCCCGGACCACCATTACCGCGTTGATATGGGCGCCCGACTGGCCGGAGGAAATGCTTCAGATCGCCGCCGATTTCAGCAAGGCAAATCCCGACATACGCGTGAACGTGCAGTTCATGATCGGCAATTCAGTCGAAGAAAATATCAAGCCCCGGATCGCCTCCGGCAACTTGCCGGATCTGGTCAGTGTCAATCCGAACGCTTACGCCGCTGAACTTGCCGATCAAGGCATCCTCGCGGACGTCGGCGGGACATCGGCTTGGAACAACATGCTCGATGCGCTCAAAGGAGACTGGACGAGCCGGCAATCCAAGAAATTTGGAATCTCCGGCGGTGTTGCCACCACACTGATTTACTACAATCAGGCGATGTTCGCGAAGGCGGGAATCAAGCAACTGCCGACCAATTTCCAGGAGTTCCTGATTGTTTGCGACCAGTTGAAGCGGGCGGGCTTTACACCCATCATGTGGAACGGCGGCTTCCCGAACATGCTCGGCAACGGCCCCTTCAGTTTCGGCTTTGCCAACAATGTGGTCGCACGTGAACCGGATTGGAAAAATAAAATCTCGGACGGTACACTCGACCTGAACACGCCTCAGGTAGCCGATATCTTTGCCAAGATCCTGCTGATTGCGGACCGTGGATATGTCCAAGAGGGATTTATGTCGACGGATTACGATGAAGGCATACGTCTGTTCAAGGACGGCAAAGTGGCAATGGCTTTCCATGGCAGTTGGGCGGCCGGCCTTTTCCTGAACGGCAACCCTTTCGACGTTGGCGTGTTCATTCCACCCTGGAACGCGCCGGGCAAGCGAGTGGTACCCGTGATTGGCAGCGAAACCGGGTTTGCCGTGTGTGAAACGCAGAACAAAGTCGCGGCAACACGCTTCCTCGAGTTTATCGCCGGGAAGGGATTCTCCATTCTCCAAAGAAAACGTCAGAATATTCCGCCCTTCAAGCAAGTCGACGGAACGACAGTAAGCAATCTGAAGATTGCCGACTACACGAACAAGGTCAGTCACTTTCCGGTGACCTCCAGCCCTTACTATTCGGTTCTGCCCTCCAGTTCGATCGAGCGGCTGCATTCGTTGATGCAAGACGTGTTGTTCAAGAAGATCACGCCCAGGCAAGCGGCAAAACTCCTGGATGAATCAGTCAAGAACGAAGCAAAGATGCACTACAAATGAGCTCGATCATGGGTGCATTGCGACGCATTTTCGAATACCTGTCCCTGGATCTGCTGCGCCGGGTGGAGATTCGTTACCGGCTGATCTCTGCATTCATTCTGCTTTCACTGGTGCCCATACTTCTTTCGGGATACTTATCGTATGTGGAATCGACCGCAGCGATCAGGGAGAAAGCCGAGATATTTTCGAAAGAAGTAGTCAAGCAGCTCTCCAAGAATGTCTTGCTGAGAATGGAGCAGATCGAAACGGAAAGCAGCTTCCTTGTGCTCTCCGACCGGGTTCAAGGCGCGCTGACGCGCGTCACAAACGGCAACCCAACGGAGCAGAGCGAGGCGCGCCGGGACATGACCCGGTTGCTCCTGGAGCATTACGGATCGATTGATTTCATCAACCAGAAATATCTGCTCGACAAGCACAACCGGATCATGGACACCCAGGCGTTCGCGCAATTGACGCAGGGAGTGTCACGCCTGGTCGAGCAAGCTCCCGATCACAATGGACGCCCTTACTGGGGCAGTTACGACAATGGCGTCGGGCAACAAAACCTGGGAATGGTGCGGGCCATTATCAGCAAGAGCAACAATCGGCAGATCGGTAACCTGGTCCTGGTGATTCGCCCCGAATATTTCTCGACCATTTTTAATGATGTCGCGTTGGGGAGTGGAACGGAAATCTACGTCCTCGACGCCAGCAGCAACAAGCTGATTGTGCGTGCCGACGATGCCTCGACCATTACCAGCGAGACGGTTCAACCTGACCTGATCGATAAAATTACGCACAACCAGCCCTACGGCAAGGCGAGCGGTTTTGTCGCCTTCGAGGGCGAGCGCCGTGCGCATTACTTTGCCGCGTATTCGAGGATTCCCGGCACCACATGGTTCGTGGTCAGCACGATTCCCGAAGCGAAGTTAACGGCACAGGCGCAGACAGTGCGCAATCAGATCATCCTGGTCGGCATCTCGGGTTTCCTGCTGTCGATCTTCCTCGCGTACTTCATTTCCCATAGCATTTCGGCGCCGCTTAAGGAACTCGTGCGCAAGATGCACGACACCGGCAACGATGCGGGAGCCCCCGAAACGGGTACGCAAGTGCTCACCGATGCCGACAGTGAAGACGAGCTAGGCAGACTCGCGCAGCGTTTTGAAAGAATGCGCGAGGCGATCAAGCAGAAGATTCAGAAGATCAACGAGATCAACGCCTCGCTGGAACAGACCGTCATTGAGCGTACGGCAGAACTCGTTTCCAGGGAGCACGAGTCGCGCACGTTGATCGAGAATTCTCCCGACACGATTACCCGTTACGACCGGGACCTCCACCGGACTTACGCTAATCCCGCGTTCTGTAGTTCGGCGGGATGCAGCTTTAGTGAATCAATCGGCAAACGGCCTTCAGAAATCCCCGGTGGCCCTAACGCGCTGATCTACGAGATGAAGATCCTGGACGTCATTTCGAGCGGTGAAAGTTCGCAGTTCGAACTGAGATGGATCAGCCGGGACGGACAGGGACAGTGCACTCATATCCGCCTCACGCCGGAGATTGACCGGACGGGCAAGGTCAACTCGGTGCTGGCCGTTGGCCGCGATTTATCGGACCGGATGGCATTCGAGGCAACGATCTGGAAACAGGCCAATTTCGATGCACTGACGAATCTTCCGAACCGTCAAATGTTTCACGACCGTCTTGAGCATGAAGCCCGGTTGGCGCGTCGTTCCGGAAAGCGCATGGCCTTGATGCTGATCGACCTGGATCGATTCAAAGAGGTCAATGACTCGTTGGGACACGACACCGGCGACATCTTGTTGATCGAAGCCGCCAGGCGCATCACGATGAGCGTGCGCGAATCGGACACGGTCGCGCGTCTGGGTGGTGACGAGTTCACCGTCATCCTGCCCGATCTGGACGACATAGAAAGTATTGACCGGATTGCACAGACGATCATCGACAACCTGGCCGAACCCTTCAAGCTCGGCCCGGACGAGGCGTTCATTTCTGCCAGCGTCGGCGTCACCCTTTACCCCGACGACACCAACGAACTCGATGTCCTTTTCAAGAATGCCGACCAGGCCATGTATGCGGCCAAAAACGCTGGGCGTAACCGGTTCAGCTACTTCACGCCTGACCTGCAATTGGCCGCAGAAAAGCGCCGGCGTCTCACAAGTGACTTACGCGCCGCGCTGCCGGGCGAGCAGTTCCAGATCTATTACCAGCCCATCGTTGACCTGACGAACGGGGAAATCTATAAAGCCGAGGCGCTGATCCGCTGGCTGCATCCCGAGCGCGGCACGATCAGCCCGCTGGATTTCATTCCACTCGCCGAAGACACGGGGCTCATTGTTCCGATCGGTGACTGGATGTTCAAGCAGGCCGTGCAGCAGGCTCGTAAATGGCGCAACGGATTCCATCCGTCGTTCCAGATCAGCGTCAACGTGTCGCCGGTGCAGATCCGTCATGACAGTGTTCTGTGCGCCCAATGGCCCGACTATCTGATTCGGGAAGGGATGCCGGGAGAGAGTATTGCAGTCGAGATAACCGAGGGGCTGTTACTGCATGCCGAATCGAAGATTGACGAGAAATTGCTGACCTTCCGTGATGCGGGGATCCGGGTCTCGATCGACGACTTCGGGACGGGTTACTCGTCTCTCGCGTATCTCAGGCGCTTTGATATCGACTATCTCAAGATCGACCGTTCATTCGTCCAGAACCTCGCCTTCGATGGCGACAATCAGGCGCTCTGCGAAGCGATGGTCGTACTGGCTCACAAACTCGGATTGAAAGTCATTGCCGAAGGGGTTGAGACGACGGAGCAACGGGATTTCCTGATCTCCGTAGGCTGTGATTTCGCCCAAGGGTTTTTGTATTCCGAGCCGGTACCGTCTGATCGATTCGAGGCGTTGGTATGGCCGGGTTTCGACCAGGGCGGGGCTTATCATGCGCTTGCTACGACCAGCACGGTCGACGCCTAAAACATATGTACCCGGCAGCGATCGATAACGAATCGATCACTGCCGGGCTCGTGTCAGCTACCACCCGGGATCACGACAAATGATGCACTTGTTGTAAGCCGAACACTGGCGTTGGAATCCCTTCCATCCGCGCCTTGAGTTGCAGCGACAGATACTGCGAGTAGTGCCGCGACTGATGCAAATTCCCGCCATGGAACCACAACGCGTGCTGCTGCGTCGGTTTCCACATGTTGCGCTGCTCGCCCTCCCACGGCCCCGGGTCCTTGGTCGTATTCGATCCCAGGCCCCACACCTTCCCCACCTTGTCCGCGACTTCACGCGAGATCAGATCCGCGGCCCAGCCGTTCATCGACCCATATCCGGTCGCGTACACAACCAGATCTGCTTCAAGTTCGCTGCCGTCGCTGAGCACGACCGAATGCTCTTTCAACTCGACCACATCGACGCCGCTTTTCAGCTTGATCTTGCCGTCAGCGACGAGATCCGATGCGCCCACATCGATGTAATAACCCGAACCGCGCCGCAGATATTTCATGAAAAGGCCCGAGTCGTCATCGCCGAAATCGAGCATGAAGCCTCTCTTCTCCAGCCGGTCATAGAACTCCGCATCACGCTCCCGAATCGCGTTGTACACCGGGATCTGGAACTCGTGAAGGATCTTGTACGGAATGGATGCGAACGTCAGGTCTGCCTTCATCGTGGTCATGCCCGCCGCCACCGCGCGCTCGGAGTAAAGATCGCCCAGCGCCAAATCCATCAGCGAGTTCGACTTCACAATGTGCGTGGACGAACGCTGCACCATGGTCACATCCACGCCCGCTTCCCACAGCGCTCCGCAAATATCGTGGGCAGAATTATTCGCGCCAATCACCACGACCTTCTTGCCCTTGTATGCGTCCGGTCCCGGATGTTTCGACGAATGATGCTGCTCGCCCTTGAATACATTCATGCCCTTGAACTTCGGCAAATTCGGTTTGCCCGACATGCCGGTTGCAAGCACGAGTTGCTTCGGCCGCAGCGTCAGTTTTTCGCCGCCGCGCTCGACTTCCACGATCCATTCGCCCGCGGCTTCGTCATATTTCGCAGACGTACAGGTCGTCGCTCCCCAGTAGTTCAACTCCATGACCTTCGTGTACATTTCCAGCCAGTCGCCAATCTTGTCCTTCGGCGAAAACACCGGCCAGTTGTCCGGAAACGGCAGATACGGCATGTGGTCGTACCACACCGGATCGTGCAGGCACAGGGTTTTGTAACGCGCGCGCCATGCGTCACCGGGCCGCTCGTTCTTATCGATGATGATTGCCGGCACACCCAGTTGCCGCAGCCGTGCGCCTAGTGCAATTCCGCCCTGCCCGCCGCCGACGATCAGGCAATACGGCTGCTTCTCATAACCCAGTGTCTCCAGTTCCGCTTCGCGATTTTCCTTCCAGCTTGTGCGGTCGACGCGCGCGCCGTGTTCGGCGCCCATGGGCCGCTTGAACCCTTTCGCTTCTTCGTGGCCTTTGAGTTCGGTCATGGTCGTGAGCAGCGTCCAGATCTGTCCGTCCTTCACGCGGATAAAACCCGTACCGCGCGCAACGCCGGTCTCGAACGTGATCCACGCTTGCGTCACGCCGTCCGCTTCGGTTGCCGTTTCGTTATCGGCAATTTTCAGCCTCGACGGCTTGACCGAATCCAACTGCGAATTCAGCATGGCGGCAATCTGTTCGCGGCCTTCCATCGTCTTGATGTTCCAGGTGAACGCCACCAGGTCGCGCCAATAACCATCAGGTTGGAATAGCGCCACGGCGGCTGCCGTATCGCCGCTTTTAAGCGCGGCTTCGAATGTCTCCAGGATGTGGGTAATGGTTTGGTTCGGGTTCTGCTCAGACATGGTCGCTCCTCCATGAGATACGGATGACTAACTATCGATTGGTACCGATCAAGAAATGACGGGTTCTTTGCCCGTTAAATTAAACACGCTTATCTCTTGCTAGCGCCTGTGCGGCGCCACTATTCCAAACTTCGCTATGCGCCGATACAACGTCGCCCGCGACAAACCCAGCGCCAGCGCCGCCACAACGGGCCGCCATTTCGCATCGGACATCGCAGCGATTATGCGAGCGCGCTCCAGCGTTTCGCTTTCAGACAACGCGGGTTGTGCCGTCGGCCTATTGGCTTCGAGCGATGCCGTTGTTGATGTCGGCGTCGACCCCGCGCGTCGGGAAGCGCGCGCGACAGGCAGTCTCACACGCGCATGCAACGGCGAACCCGAGCCCACCAGCCTGAACGAAATGAGATCGCGTCCGGGGCGTACATCGAGCAGGCGTTCGGCGCGGATATCGAAGAGTTCGGAGACGTGGCGCGGCAATTGACCCAGCCCCGGCACACATTCCTTCGCGCGCCGGTTAGCGGCGATCGCGTAACCGCGTGCATCGAAGGCGATGAGTATTTCGGGCTGGGCCTCAACGTAATGCCGGCTGCGATGCGCGAGCAACACCCAGCAATGCGTGGTCGCGTTGAGAAAGAAACCGTCCTCTATCAGCAACGCGCTTTGCCGCACGATATGGTTGACGAGCCGCTGGCTCTCGCGCTCTTCGGGCGAGCGCACCGCGGACGCATCCAGCACGCCGATCAACTCGCCTTGCACGCCAAAGATAGGCGACGCGCTGCAGGTCAGCGTGGTGAACGCCGCGCGGAAATGGTCAGTCTTGTGGACGGTGATGGCCTCGGCGTCGAGCAGCACCGAAGCAACGCCGCATGTCCCCTCTTCGCGCTCGGACCAGCACGAACCGGGATACAAACCCGCACGCTTGAATTCGTGGCGGCGATCGCGATCCACCCGGTAGTCGATGGTCACGCCCGCAGCATCGGTCAGCATCACGCAGTAGTCGGCTTCGCGGACGGTTTCATGCAGTCGCGAAAGACATTGACCTGATGCGCGCAGCACGGTTTCTTCGCGTTGCTGGACATCGCGCAATTCGGGAACGGTCAGGATGCGCGGCCCAATGGTCGCGCCCGGGTCGAGATGATATTGCTCCAGCGACCGCCTGTACGATGACGCCAGCCGCGACGCATCCGCACCGGGGCTGCTCATGCGGCCTTCTATCACGCTGCGCACGCGATCGATGTGTCTGGTCGGCGAAACATACGGCATGAAGAGTCTCCGGCAGATTCGGTGCGCTCGCGCCAATCACTAATCGCGGCAACCCGAAAACTTAAACGCATGGTGACTTTTTAGCATGCGTGTTCCGGGAGATCACACCGCAGTGCACCATCGAAGTTACTGAGACAATCGTCTCAATCAACGGCGCCGCGTTTCATCGAGCGCAGCCATCTTCCGATAGAGCGTGTTACGCGATACGCCGAGCATTCGCGCCGCCGCCGAGACATTGCCGGCGTGTGTCTCAAGCGCTGCCGCCACCGCGGAGAGCGCGAGATCGTCGAGGCGCGCGCTGTCCTTCGCAGACGACGGCGCGGCTGCTTGCGCATTCGCGGCATCGCGGGCGTCATCGAAGAAATCTTGCGGGAGATGGTCCAGGCCGATGCACATCTCATCGTCGTCAAGCATCGCGCATGCAGTCCTCAACACATTCGCCAGTTGCCGGAAGTTTCCGGGCCACGGGTGGTGAGTGAATGCCGCCAGCGCCTCGGGTGAAACCCTGATGGGCTCACCACTCGGACGCTCGGCGCGCAGGATCTTCTCGACGGTCGCGGCAAGATCGGTCCGTTGGCGCAACGGTGGCAACGTCACCAGCAGACCGTTGATCCGGTAATAGAGATCTTCGCGGAATTCGCCAGCCGTGACGCGCTCGCGCAGATTGCGGTTGGTCGCGCAGATCAACGCGAAGTCCACGGGCACGGCGCGCGTGCTGCCGAGCGGCGTCACCGTGCGCTCTTGCAGCACGCGCAGCAAACGGCTTTGCAACGAGAACGGCATATCGCCAATTTCATCAAGAAACAACGTGCCGCCATCGGCTTGCAGGATCTTGCCGCAAGCGCCGCGTTTGGACGCGCCGGTGAACGCGCCTTCTTCATAGCCGAACAACTCTGCTTCAATCAGCGTGTCCGGGATCGACGCGCAATTCACCGCAACGAACGGCCCGTCGCTACGCGGCGAGTCGCGATGCACCGCGCTCGCGAGGACATCTTTTCCGGTACCGGTCTCACCGCCAATCAGGATCGGAATATTTTTACCGATCACCTTGCGCACCCGTTCAACAAGTGCCGCAACCTGCGCGTCGCCGGTCATCAGGTAGCGCAGGCCGGAGAGTTTCGGCTGCTGAGGCTGCGGTTCAGGGACGCGTTTGCGAGCGACGACGTCGATCACATCGCGGTTATCGGTTGCGAGTGCAACAGCCGAAGAACGCCTTAGGTCCACGCTGGCAAAAACATTAACGCCGCTGTGCAAGCACAGGGAAATCGTGCGATCAACGGGCGTGCCTGCGGCGCTGCGAATCCCGCTGCACACGCGGTCGAACAACTCGCCGCACGAGACGTTGAATAGCGACGACAAGGTATGCGCACGCAACGACGCAAGCGGCAAGCCGAACTGAAACTGCGCGCTTCGATTAGCCGACAGAAAACGCCCGTCAGCCCTGAACGCAACAATGCCTTCCATCAACGTGCCGATAAACTCGGGCCGCCCGTGGAAATGGATTCGTAGTGCTTCAGGAAAGGCGCTGGTGAACAAATGGTTCTCGATCATTTGCGCGGACATCTTCGCAAGCGCCATGGTGTGACGGCTGTGGCCGCGACAATCGCCGGTGACATCGAGAACGCCCAACAACTCGCCGAATGGATCGAGGATCGGCACGCTGGAACATGCAAGGAAGCGGTTCGCGCGCAGGTAATGCTGATCGCCGAGCACCATGGTGGCGTCGCCTTCGGCAATGGTCGTACCTATGGCGTTGGTGCCCTGCTGCTGCTCGCTCCATAACGCGCCCGGACGCAATGCGACGCGGTCCGCGCGGGCGAGAAAATCGTCGTCGCCTAGCGAATGCAGGATGAGTCCTTCGGCGTCGGTCAGGACGACCATGCTGTGCGTATTGGCGATCTGCCCGTAGAGCGTTTCTATGACGGGCAGCGCATGCGTGGAGAGCGCGCGATTCTGTTCGCGCTTGAGCCGGAGATCGGCTTCGCTGAGCACCCCGTAGTCGGGCCGCATGGTGTCCGACAGGCCGAAGCTGCGGGAACGTTCGTGCGATTGCCTGATGATATCCCGCCCTTTCAAATGGCTGGCATGATTGCTGGCCAGCAGCGCGGATCGGCTTGATCCGCTTGAACGGTCGATAGAAACCGGGTCCATAACCATTGTCTCCTTCGCCATCATTCGCGGAAGGAGTCGGTCGTCAGCTCCGCCCGTCGCGTGGTCGATCGAGACAATGTACCACCGCTACAGCATTCAATCCCGGCTTTGGCCGGGGTTTAGCCCCGGGTTTGGTTCGGGTCTAGTTCGTCACGCGCTCAACCGGATGGCTCTCGAGCCACGCAGATTCGGTGTCTTCGAAAAGACGCGATCGCGTGAGAAAACGCAACCCGCTTGGGCGTTCCAGCGAAAACATGCCGCCATTGCCCGGCACGCAATCAATGATCAATTGCGTGTGCTGCCAGTACTCGAATTGCGATTCGCTCATGTAGAACGGCACGCCGGCTATCTCGCCGAGCTTGACGTCCGACGAACCGACCATGAATTCGGCGACCGGGAAACACATGGGGGCGCTGCCGTCGCAGCAACCGCCCGACTGATGGAACAACACCTGCCCGTGTTCGGCCTTCAGCTTGTCGATCAACTCGATTGCCGCCGGCGTGGCGATCACGCGCGAAATTTCTTGGTCGGTCATAAGGGTTTCCACTGAACACAGACTATGGCGAGCCGCAGCGCGGCCCGCCATCCAGATCAGACAAGCACGTCGATCAGAAGAACCCGAGCGGCTTCTGGCTATAACTCACCAGCAGGTTTTTCGTCTGCTGATAGTGGTCGAGCATCATCTTATGATTCTCCCGGCCAATGCCTGACTGCTTATAACCGCCGAATGCCGCGTGCGCCGGGTAGGCGTGATAGCAATTGGTCCACACGCGTCCAGCCTGGATATCGCGGCCGAAACGGTAAGCCCGCGTACCATCGCGCGTCCACACGCCTGCGCCGAGGCCATACAGCGTGTCATTGGCGATTTCAAGCGCCTGCGCTTCGTCCTTGAACGTTGTCACGGACAGCACCGGCCCGAAGATTTCCTCCTGGAAGATGCGCATCTTGTTGTGACCGCGGAAGACCGTCGGCTTGATGTAGTAGCCGTTCTTCAGTTCGCCATCAAGCGCATTGCGTTCACCGCCGATCAGGCATTCAGCGCCTTCCTGCTTGCCGAGATCGATATACGACAGGATCTTTTCAAGCTGCTCTTGCGAGGCTTGCGCACCGATCATCGTCTTCGAGTCCAGCGGATGTCCCTGGCTGATTGCCGCCACCCGCTTGAGCGCGCGCTCCATGAAACGGTCGTAGATCGACTCTTCAATCAGTACGCGCGATGGGCACGTGCAGACCTCGCCCTGGTTCAGTGCGAACATGGCGAAGCCTTCGAGCGCCTTGTCGAAGTAGCTGTCGTCGGCGTTCATGACATCGGCGAAGAAAATATTCGGGCTCTTGCCGCCGAGTTCGAGCGTCACCGGAATCAGGTTTTGGCTCGCGTATTGCATGATCAGGCGACCAGTCGTCGTCTCGCCAGTGAACGCAATCTTCGCAATCCGCTTATTCGATGCCAGTGGTTTGCCTGCTTCCAGTCCAAAGCCGTTGACCACGTTCAGCACGCCTGCGGGCAACAGATCTTCGATCAACTCGAGCAGCACGAGTAGTGAAGCTGGCGTTTGTTCGGCCGGCTTTAGCACGACGCAATTGCCGGCAGCCAGCGCTGGTGCCAGTTTCCACACCGCCATCAGGATCGGGAAATTCCACGGAATGATCTGCCCCACCACGCCTAGCGGCTCGTGGAAATGGTACGCGACCGTGTCTTCATCGATTTGCGAAATCGAGCCTTCCTGAGCCCGCACGCAGCCCGCGAAATAGCGGAAATGATCGATTGCGAGCGGGATATCGGCGGCCATGGTTTCGCGTAGCGGCTTGCCGTTATCGATGGTTTCCGCCACCGCGATGCGCGTCAGGTTCGCTTCCATCCGGTCGGCGATCTTGTTCAGGATGTTGGCTCGCTCGGCGGGTGACGTCTTGCCCCAGGCGGTCTTGGCTTTGTGCGCTGCATCGAGCGCGAGTTCTATATCGGCTTCGCGCGAGCGCGGGATGGACGTGAACGCTTCGCCGGTGATCGGCGAAATATTATCGAAATACTCACCACCTACCGGCTTGACCCATTGACCACCGATGAAGTTTCCATACTGCTTTTTATACGGGAAGTCGGTGTTCAAAAATTGCATCTCGGCGTGATTCATGTGCGTGCTCCTCGCATGTCGGTGAGAATGACCGCCGCGGCTATGATTGCCGCGACCGGTGGGAACAAGCTTGCGAGATGCGTGCCAACGGGCGTCTTGCATGCGGGTAAAGGCCGTGGGCGATATTCGCTTGCGCACGCGGATGACCATGCGTTCCGTTTCGGAACACCTGTGCTGGAAATCGTGTTGAAACGGAACAGCGCAGTGGCGCAATGTCCGGTCACGACGCGCGGCGAATTTGTTGTGCAAACTACGGGTTACAGGTTCGGGCCGCGAATCACGGCGGTGATGTTCGTCATAGGTGGGACTAAAGGAAGGGACACGCGATGTCATTGATCGGCGTTAAGGCGTTGGTATTCGATGTATTCGGCACGGTCGTGGATTGGCGCAGCGGCGTAGCGCGCGACGCTGCGTTGTTTCTGGAGCAGCGAGGAATCAGCGGCATCGACCCGGCGCAATTCGCCGATGCCTGGCGTCGCCGATATGGCCCTGCCATGGAAGAGGTGCGCAGCGGCCGGAGCGCATTTGTCCGGCTCGATGTCTTGCACCGGGAGAACTTGCTGGCGGTGCTGGCGGACTATGGGATTGATCCCGCAAGTGTTCCGGCCGATGAAATCGATGCACTGAATCTGGCATGGCATCGGCTGGATCCGTGGCCCGATTCGCCGAGCGGCCTCACCCGGCTCAAGGCCACTCGCATCATTGCGCCGCTCTCGAATGGCAACATCGCGCTGATGCTCGATATGGCGAAACGCGCCGGCATTCCGTGGGACGCCATTCTGGGCGCGGAAGTCGTGCAGGCTTACAAGCCTATGCCTGAGGCGTATTTGCGAACTGCGGATGTATTAGGTTTGAAGCCGGAGCAAATGTGTTTGGTCGCCGCGCATAACAGCGACCTCGCGGCGGCGAGGCAATGCGGATACAAGACGGCGTTTGTGGCGCGCCCGACGGAACATGGGCCGGCGCAGGCCACGGATCTGAAGGCCGACGCGGACTGGGACGTGATCGCAAAAGACTTCAATGATCTGGCGGATAAAATGGGGGCTTAGGGAAGCTAACCAACCTCAAACCGTCTGCCGCTCCACAATATGAAACCCGACATCGACCACGTTTGTCTCCGTCACGCCTTTCAGTCGCTCTAACAAACAGCGCGCCGCGCTTACGCCAATACGCGTGCCGTCCACACCCACGGTCGTCAACTGCGGACTGGTTTCCGAGGCGAACTCCAGGTCGCCGAACCCGCAGATGGCGAGTTGCGACGGCACGTCGATACCCCGGCGTTTTGCCTCGCCAAGCACGCCTAATGCCAGCAGATCCGAGCCGCAGAAAACTGCATCGAGCGATGGCACCTGTTCAAGCAACAAAGGCAACGCAGCCTTTCCGGCAGCTACCGAACTGGGCGGTGCAACTATCACCTCGGCTATGTCGGGGATCCCTGCACGCGCCAGCCGTTCACGAAAACCGGTGATACGGGCAATCGCGCGGTCATCGTTGGCCGACACCAGACCCGGATGCAAAACGCCTCTGGCCAGGAAACGCTCCGCAACCGCAACACCCACCTGATAATGCGAAAAGCCGACGAGCATATCGATCGGCGTCTCAGTCATGTCCCACGTTTCAACAATCGGAATACCGACATTGCGCAGGCGTTCGCGCAACGACTCGGTGTGCGCCACGCCGGTCAACAACACGCCTTCAGGACGCCGGCTCAACACGGCATCAAGCAGCGTTTCTTCGCTTGAATCGCTGTAGCCGCTCAACGCAAGCAGCACCTGATAACCGGCCTTCGACATGGTCTCGCTGAACACCTGGATGGTCTCGGAGAACAACGAGTGCGCGATGGTCGGAACAATCGCCGCGATCAGCCGCGATTTCGACGACGACAACCCGCCCGCCAGCCGGTTAGGCACGTAACCCAGCTTCTGCACGACCTGCCGCACGCGCTCGAGCGTTTCCGGCGCGACCGATTCGGGATTGTTAAGAACACGCGAAACCGTGATGGGTGAGACGCCCGCGACCGCCGCAACGTCTGTGATACGCAGCCCTTTCGGACCGCCGCGCGAGCGCTTGGGCGAAGCGGGCAGAGCATCGTCCCGGGCATCGATGGTCGGTGCAATCGGCTTGTCGTTCGGCATGGTTCGCTTGGTCGCAGGAGGGCTTGACGCCGGTATTGTAGTCAACGCCGACCGGGCAGCGTCATAAGAACGATATCGCTGCGCCCTACGCCACTTCCACGCGTCGCCCATTAGCCGCATCCTGTGTACCATCGTGACGATTGCGACGAATCAAGATCAGCGTGACGACACCGAACGTAAAGAGACACGCCGCAGGAATCAGCATGGGCGCCTTCGTGCTGCCGCTCACTTGCCGGACCCATGGCACGAGATTCTGCGCAACAAAACCGCCCACATTACCCAGTGAATTGATCGCCGCGATCCCGGCGGCCGCGCGCGCGCCGGTCAGGAATTTCGATGGCAGCGTCCAGAAACACGGCAGCAGCAAATACATGCACGGCGCGCCAAGGCTCAACGCAATGAAACGCAACGTGTTGGTCGGCAGGAACACGCTGCCGAGAAAGAACATCACACCCAGCACCGACGCACATAGCATCGCGGTCATCGTGCGGTCGGCCGCGCGCAACTTCGACGGCAACCATGCGAGCACGATAGTTGCGAGCAGCCACGGCACGATATTGATCAGACCGTTGACGGTATTGCTGACACCGAACCCCTTGACGAGCGTCGGCAGCCAGTAGCTCACGCCATACACCGACATGGACAGCATCATGTAATACAGCGCCATGCCGATCACGCGCGGCTCCGTCAACACGCTAAGGAACCTGGTCTTGCCCGCTTCCGTTTGCGCTGTGAGCGCGCGTTCGTTATCGAGCGTATCGGCCAGCCATTTCTTTTCGGTATCCGACATGAATTTCGCTTTGAGCGGAGACTCCGGCAAATACAGCAGCACGACGGCGGTAAGAAGAATCGACGGGATGCCCGTGACAATAAACACGAGCTGCCAGCCCTGCAGACCAAGGAGTCCGCCCTTGTCCAGCAGCCAGCCGCAAATAGGCGCGCCCACCATGTTGCCAAGACTGCTGCCCACCGTGAAATACCCCAGCATCCGCACCCGATGCCGCGATGGAAACCACAACGTCAGGTAATAAATCACGCCGGGATAAAGCCCGGCTTCCGAAGCGCCGAGCAGGAAGCGCAGCACGTAAAACGTGGTGGCGTTTTTCGTGAACGCGAGCAACACGGTGACAATGCCCCACGTCAGCATGATGCGTGCGATCCAGCGCGGCGCGCCGTACTTGTGCAGGAGTACGTTGCTTGGCACTTCGAAGATCAGGTAACCGATGAAAAACAAGGACGCACCCAGCCCATAGGCCACTTCGCTCAAACCGAGGCTGCCCAGCATCTGCAGCTTGGCGAAGCTGATATTCGACCGGTCGATATACGCGATCAAATAGAGCAAGCCAAGCAGCGGCATCAGCCTGAATGCCAGCCGATTGATCAAGGGTGTCTCATCTATCGCTTGCGGAACAGTATTCACCGTGTCTCCTGCAGCCCGTTGTCCGGGTTGTTATTGTTTTTGTGCGCGCCATTGCGCGTAAGCCGCGAGCGTCTCTTCATTCGGCGGATACGTCCCGCGCAACGGCCTGCCTTCTTCAATCCGTTGCGAGATGAAAATTTCCAGTTGCTCCTGCTCGGTCGCATCGCGCGCCACTTCTTCCGCCATTTCGTGCGGCACGATCACGACACCGTCTACATCGGCGACCACAATATCGCCCGGATATACCGCCACGCCGCCGCACGCGATGGGCACGTTCATATCCACCGCATGATGTTTCGCGAGGTTCAACGGCGCGCTCGCGCCGGCGCACCACAGCGGCAGGCCGAGGTCGGAAATCGTGCCGCTGTCACGCACGGCGCCATCGGAGACCATGCCCGCCACGCCGCGCTTCGCCAGCCGGAGCGCGAGAATCGATCCCACCGATGCAACCGACCGGTCGCCCCGACAGTCCTGAACCAGCACGCTGCCCGGCGGCGCGCTCTCCACCGCCTTGCGCTGCGGATGGTCCGGGTCCTGGAAGACGCCCACGTGATCGAGGTCTTCACGCGCGGGAATATTGCGCAGCGTAAATGCCGGGCCAACGAGGTTCGGCGCACCCGGTGCAGGTTTGACGAGCGGCGCGACGCCTTGCAGGAATACGTTGCGCAAGCCGCGTTTGAACAACTGCGTGGTGAGCGTGGCCGTGCTGACGTGGCGCAATAATTCGAGCGCGGCGCTGCTGACAGAGGTGTCGGATGAATTCATATGGAGTGCTCTGTATACGGTTAGTGAATCTCGGGTTCGTCACGATGCGCGCTTGCCGCCGCTGCAACGGGTTCAGACGACGACGCGGTCACCGGTTCTTCCAAAAAGTCGAAATCGCAACCCTTGTTTGCCTGCGTGACGTGAAGCTGATGCATCACGCCAAAGCCGCGTTCGAACGGGCGTTTCGGCGCCTTCCACGCTTCTTTGCGAGCGGCGATTTCTGCGTCGCTGACATCGAGATGAAGGCGTCGGCCGGGGACATCGAGTTCGATCATGTCGCCGTCTTTCACCAGCGCAAGCGGACCGCCAACGAAAGATTCCGGCGCCACATGCAGTACACACGCGCCGTAGCTCGTGCCGCTCATGCGAGCGTCCGAGATCCGCACCATGTCTCTCACCCCTTGCTTCAGCAGCTTCTGCGGGATCGGCAACTGGCCCCACTCGGGCATGCCCGGCGCACCCACCGGACCCGCGTGTTGCAGCACGATCACGGACTCCGCGGTGATATCGAGTTCTTCGCTATCGATGCGCGCCGCCATGTCGGCGTAATCCTTGAACACGACAGCCGGCCCGCGCGCCTTCAGCAGATGCTGCTCCATGGCGGCCGGCTTGATCACGGCGCCATCCGGCGCGAGGTTGCCGGTCAGCACCGCGAGGCCATCGCGTTCAACCACCGGATTGGCACGCTTGCGGATCACGTCGTCGTCGAAGATCTCCGCGCCCGCGATGTTTTCGCCGAGCGTCGATCCGCTCACTGTCATCTGCGTGCCATCGATCAGGCTGCCCAGTTCCACGAGCAATGCGCGCAAACCGCCTGCATAGAAGAAGTCTTCCATCAGGTATTTGCCGGCCGGGCGCAGGTTCGCGAGCACCGGCGTGATACGCGCGAGTTCATCGAAGCGTGCGGTCGTCAGGTCGATGCCAGCACGGCGCGCGACCGCCACGAGGTGCACGATTGCGTTCGTGGAACCCGACATGGAGAGCACGGTGGTGACGGCGTTATCGAAGGATTTCGCGGTCAGGATGTCGGAGGGTTTCTGGTCGATCCAGACCATTTCCACAATCCGCTGGCCCGTCAGCGAGGCGAATTGCGCGTGGCGTGAGTCGACTGCGGGTATCGATGAAAAGCCGGGCAGCGTCAGGCCGAGCGATTCGGTGGCGGTGGTCATGGTCGACGCCGTGCCCATGGTCATGCAATGGCCCGGCGAGCGCGCGATGCCGCTTTCGATGCCTTTCCATTCCTCTTCCGTGATCTTGCCCGCGCGCAGTTCCGCCCAGTATTTCCAGGTGTCCGAACCGCTGCCGAGCGTGCGGCCGTTCCAGTTGCCGCGCAGCATCGGGCCGGCGGGCAGATAGATACTCGGCAAGTTCATGCTGATCGCACCCATCAGCAGGCCGGGCGTGGTCTTGTCGCAGCCACCCATCAGCACGCAGCCATCGAACTGGTACGACTTCAGCAACTCCTCGGTTTCCATCGCGAGGAAGTTTCTGTACAGCATGGTGGTCGGTTTCTGGAACGGCTCGGCGAGCGTCATCACGGGCATCTCGACGGGGAAACCGCCAGCCTGCCAGACACCGCGCTTGACCTCCTCCACGCGTTGCTTGAAGTGCGTATGGCACGAGTTGAGTTCGCTCCATGTATTGACGATGGCAATGACCGGCTTGCCCATGTAATCGGATGGGTGATAGCCCATTTGCGCCGTGCGTGAACGGTGGCCGAACGAGCGCAGATCGTTCACGCCATACCAGCGGTAGCTGCGTAATTGTTCGGGGGTCTTGCGAGGGGCGGTGGGTTTCGCGGGCAGATTCGAGGACAAGCTGGTTCTCCTTGATAGCGCTATCAACACGCTCTTGAATGAGCGAATGGTAACGCTATCATTGGCGAGCGTCCGTCAGGGATTTCACGCATAAGAGGGCGGCTGCGAGCGCAGATCGACGGGATTTCAGCCGCAGGAATGCAAGCGTAAAAACCCTTTGCTTCGACCCGACAGCCCCGTACAATACTGTATATATATACAGTAAAGCGCGGACGAAATGGAACTGCTCAAGAAGCTCGAAGTGCTGGCAGACGCGGCGAAATACGACGCGTCTTGCGCCAGCAGCAGCGCGCCGAAACGCAGTTCGCGAGGTGGACCCGGGCTGGGATCGAGCACGGGCGCCGGTATCTGTCACAGCTTCACGCCGGATGGCCGCTGCGTGTCGCTACTGAAAATCCTCCTGACCAATTTCTGCCTGTATGACTGTCAGTACTGTGTGAACCGTCGGTCCAGCAACGTACCGCGTGCGCGCTTCACGCCTGAAGAAGTGGTGGACCTGACACTGGATTTTTACCGGCGCAACTACATTGACGGCCTGTTTTTAAGTTCCGGCGTCATCCAGTCGTCGAACTACACCATGGAGCAACTCGTTCGCGTCGCGCAGTCATTGCGTGAGGACCACCAGTTCCGCGGCTACTTGCACCTGAAGACCATTCCCGACGCGGATCCGGGACTGATCGCACAGGCCGGAAAATATGCTGACCGGCTAAGTGTCAATATCGAACTTCCGACCGAGATCAGCCTCGAACAGCTCGCGCCTGAGAAGAGTGCGCGCACGATCAAGCTGGCCATGAGTTCAATCCGGCTTGGACAGGACGAAGCGCTCAGCGACAAAAAAGCGCCTAAATTCGCACCCGCTGGTCAAAGTACGCAGATGATCGTTGGTGCAGACGCTACGGACGACCGCACCATTTTGCGTACAGCCGAGACGCTATACGGGTCGTATAAGTTGAAGCGGGTTTACTACTCGGCGTTCAGCCCGATCCCCGACAGTCCTTCCGCCCTGCCCTCGCAGGCGCCGCCGCTGTTGCGCGAGCACAGGCTTTATCAGGCTGATTTCCTGATGCGCGGTTACGGCTTCAACGTGGCCGAACTGTTCGGTGAAGCCGGTTCGTTGTCGCTTGATATCGACCCGAAGCTTGCGTGGGCGCTGTCTCACCGGCATCAGTTTCCGGTCGACCTCAATCGTGCGCCGCTTCGCATGATTGCGCGCGTGCCAGGAATCGGCATGCGCAATGCCCAACGGCTGGTGGAGCTGCGTCGCTCGCGCGCGGTGCGTTACCAGGATCTCGTGCAGTTGCGCTGCTCGATGGCGAAGATCAAGCCGTTTATCGTCACGCAGGATTATCGGGCGCCATTGAAAGACGTGTCGTCGGAACAGTTGCGGCGAGTGCTGACGCCGCCACCTGTGCAGCTCGCGCTGCTGTGAGCGCGCATGTTAGCGAGCGGACATTCGATGCAAACCATCGCCATCGAGAATACGTATAGCGCGTGGCGCGCCGCCGCCCTGCGGATGCTCGCGGCAAACGTGTCCCCGGAAGCCATCGACTGGCGGGTCGACGACTTTGCGCATGGTGCTGCGAACGGTCATGTGGAGCCAACCAGCGGTTCGTTCAATTTCGACGCGAACCAGACCGGCAACGACGAGGCGGTGTCCGCGCCGCGTCCGTTCCAATCTGCCGTGCCGCCGCTGGTAGTGGGTATTTCGAAAACACTTGCGGCCCAACTCAGCGATGCCGCGTTATATCGGGATCCACGTCGCTGGGCGTTTTTGTATAAGGTCATTTGGCGATGGCACCAGGGCGATCGCGCCGTTGCATCGCCTGCCGACGTCGACGGTGCACGCCTGCAGCAAATGGCAAAAGCGGTTCGACGTGACAAACACGACATGATCGCGTACGTGCGCTTTCGCCAGTGCGCTCACCATGCCGCGGGCGAGCCGGAGTACGTCGCCTGGTACGAACCCGCGCACGACATCCTTGCGTGGGGCGCCGAGCGGTTCGCCCAGCGCATGGGCCGCTCGACCTGGCTGATCGCCACGCCGTCAGGCGCTGCGTCGTGGGACGGCGTCACATTGCACCTGAAATACGGTCACACAGAGCGCAGCGCGATTGCGCCCGACGCCGCCGAGGCGCTCTGGCTCGCGTATTACCGCAGCACCTTCAATCCGGCGCGGCTGAATGAGACGGCCCTGCATCAGCACATGCCGGTTCGTTACTGGAAGGGACTGCCTGAAGGCCTGCTGATTCCATCAATGATCAGCGAAGCGAAGAGTGGTGCTCGACGGCTTGCGCAAGCGAGCGGCGTCGGTGCGCTGGATGGGAAAGCCATTTCTGTCGAAGCCGAAGCGGCGCAGCCGTCGCGAACCGCGCCCAGTTCACTCGACGCGTGCCGCCGGTGCGAGCTGTGGCAGCACGCAACGCAGGCCGTGGAGGGCGAAGGTCCGGCGGATGCGCGCATCGTATTGCTGGGCGAACAGCCCGGGGACCAGGAGGACCTGAGCGGCAAACCATTTGTGGGACCCGCGGGGCAATTGCTTGACGAGGCCATTCAGCGTGCGGGGTTGCGTCGAAGCGATCTCTATCTGACGAACGCGGTCAAACATTTCAAGTGGACACCACGGGGCAAGCGCCGGCTGCACAAAACGCCGGCGCAGCGCGAAGTGCAGGCTTGCGCTGTCTGGCTCGAGCGTGAATTGCAACGCGTTCGCCCCGCTGTCATCGTCACGCTAGGTGCGACGGCGCTGGGCGCATTGCTTGGTGAAAAGGTCAGTCTGCAAGGGTATCTCGGCGATTCGTTCGAGCTGAATGGCATGCAGGTGATCGCGACCTATCATCCGTCGTTTGCACTACGTCGGGACGACGCGGGAGGACGTGAGCAGGTCACCCTGGCGATCAGCGACGCGTTGGCGCGCGCGAGAGACCTGACGAATCAGCGAGCCGACCGGCCCGTGGGCGATCAGAGAGGCTTGTGAAGGTGGCGCGGACCAAGGGCTTGTTTGCAAATAGCGGTGCGATCAGCCAGCATTGATGACAACCGGAATATCCCGCCGCATTTTGCGCTGCTATCCTCGCCAGATCCCGTTTGTGCCGGGCCGACGCCGTCCTGACCTCGACGCGTGTCAGGCGGATCCATTGCAAAGCCGGCCAGCGGTATGACACCCATTTAAACTTGCATGGGAGGTTCGCCATGCTGCGATCGTTCGACCAACTCTGTCACCCAGCCGACAAAGGCCTGCTGGTCGCCGCCGACCGCGGCCATGCGACGCTCACTGGCGGCGGCACCTACGCCATGCCGTGGCACTGGCACGATTGCCTGATGTTCATCCTGCCGAGCCACGGCGCCGTCGAGCTTCGGCACGAAGACCAGCGCGCCGGTACTTGGCTGTCGCAGGATCGCTTCGCGGTGGTTCCATCGGGACGGGCACATCAAACCCGGGCAGGGTTTGCCACGCACACGCACGTCGCCGTCTACGTGACCGACGACGCACTGCAACAACTCGACACCGGAATTGGCTCTCTCGGCGAATTCCGCCGGCGCACGCGCGTCCCGCTGCTCGTGCGCCGAACCGCCGCAATCCGTGCGCTGCAGGAAATCTCGCTGCGCAACGACATGGGCACCTACGGCGGCCCGACGATCCGCCAGGCCTTGTCGTCGGCATTGCTGATGCAGTGCATTGGCGAGGTTATCGCCGGCGAGACGGTGCCGGGGACTTCGCCCCGTGAGCACGGCATGGCGCTGGTCGCCGAACTCGAAGCCTTCATTACCCGTCATGCCGATCAGGACATCCCGCTCGACGACCTGGAACAACGCTTCGGCATTTCTCGCCGCCACATTACGCGACTGTTCCGCGAAGGCACGGGCCTCTCGATCGGCGAGTTCCAGCAGCGCGCGCGTTACGAGAATGCTTGCCGGCTGCTCGTCGATACGGACCTGCCGATCGGCGAAATAGCTTTTCGCGTCGGTTTCGAAAGCGGCGCGGCCCTCGCGCGCGCCATGCGCCGGATTGGCGACCATTCGCCCTCCGACCTGCGTAACGCGATGGCCCGTTCGGTCAAAAGGTAGGGCCCGTTCGAGCGCGCGGCGCCTTTTTGATCCCCGTAATCTGGCTGGATGGAAACACACTCCCCGGTCAGCGGGGTTCATCCGGTCATGCCTCAGCGCGACACAGTCAGCCCTGCAGTCCCACCCGCAGTCCGCCACGCAGTCGAACTCGTCAGCGTGTTCGCCGCCGGTCCCGGCGGCGGCAATCCAGCGCCTATCGTGGCCGATGCCGCCGGCATGTCCGACACCGAAATGCAGGCAGTGGCCCAGCGCTACGGCCACGAAAGCGGCTTCGTGCTGCCGGCCCCGCCCGGCTCTGAGTGCGACTACGAATTTCGCTTCTGGGTCCCCAACCACGAGATGCCGATGTGTGGACACGCCACGGTCGGCGCGGTCTGGCTACTCCATCAAAGCGGGCGATTGCAGCGCGACTTGCTCACCATCCACACCCATAGCGGCAAGGTCAGGGCCCGGATCACCGGGCACACGGCCGAGGGCGCCACGGTCGAGATTTCCCAACCCGCGGGTCGTATCGAAACATTGTCGGAGGCGCAACTCAGCCGCGGCGAGATCATCGATGTGCTCGGCATCAGTGCCGCGCAACTCGCGCCACTGCCGATCCAGAACGCCTGCACAAGCCGCGTCAAGACGCTGATTCCGCTCACCAGCACTGCTGACCTCGATAGCCTTCAGCCGCGCTTCGAGAAGATCGAGGCGCTGTGCGAGCGAATCGGCTCGACGGGCCTTTACCCCTACGCCACCTTCGACGCGGCCCAGCAAATCTTCGATGCCCGGCAGTTTCCGCGTGCCTCGGGTTATCCGGAAGATGCAGCCACCGGAATCGCGGCGTCTGCGCTGTCTTTTGGGCTCCTGACTAATGGCATGGTTGAAGCGTCCGAACGGACCATTACGATCCGCCAGGGACGCGCGATGAAACGTCCGTCGCAGATCTCAGTGCGCTTCAGTTCCGACGCGGGCCTCGACCCTAGCCGCCCGGACGGCTGCTGGCTCGGCGGTCCGGTTAGCTTCGAAGGACATGCCGGAGCCTCGTCATGACGATCGATATCGCCGGCCGGCTGGCGCAACTTGGCTTGACGCTCCCCGAGGCACCATCGCCGCGAGGTGTATACGTCGGCGCGGTGATCTACAACGGTATCGCTTATATCAGCGGGCAGGTCAGCCGTATCGGCGACGAGATCATCACCGGGCCGGTTGATCGCGATACGCCACCCAATGTCATCGGGCTCGCGGCACGGACCTGCGTACTACGCGCCCTGAGCGTGCTCGTTGCAACGCTGCCGGCCACGAGCGCAGTCGATCGCACCCTGTTTCTGCGTGGTTTCGTGAATGTTGCGCCCGGCTTCGCGAATCACAGCCAGGTCATGGATGAAGCCTCGACCCTGCTCCACGACATCTTCGGCGAAAGGGGCCGGCATGCGAGATCGGCAGTTGGCGTTGCAAGTCTGCCGGGCAACGGGTTGCTCGAAATCGAACTCACGGTCGCGTTGACTCCTGTGACGCCCGAACACACTGGCCCCAGCATCGACACTCAGCAATAAACACCAAGCCATAACAAACACCGGACCGTCCTGGAAACGGCAGGCCCGGCACGATTCACTTACCCGTGGAGGCATCACCATGAATCGCCGTCAACTGCTGCAACTGAGTCTGGCCGCCGCGCCCGCCCTCCTGCTATCCCGCGCCGTCCGCGCTGCCGACGCCGAACTGATCGTCGGTTCCAACGTCGGCGCGCCGCCGTTCGTGTTCAAGCAGGGCGACTCTTATAGCGGCTTCGACGTCGAAGTCTGGAACGAGATCGCAAAGGGCATGAACCGCAAATGGCGGCTGCAACCGATGGAGTTCGGCGCGCTGATCCCGGCGCTTCAAACTCGCAATATCGATGTGATCGTGTCGCAACTTTTCATCAAGCCCGAGCGCCAGCAAGTAATCGATTTTTCCGATCCGTACTATAAGAGCGGCCTGATCGCACTGACCCGCGCCGACAACACCACCATCCACACGCCGGCCGATCTTGCCGGCAAACACATCGGCACTGAAACGGGCACGCTCGCGGTCGGATACATCAAGGACCACATCAAGGACGCCACCGTCGAGCAGTTGCCCAGCATCAACAATGCGCTGCTCGCGCTGGAAGCCGGCCGTACCGACGCAGTCGTCTACGACAAACCCCAGATGCTTTACTACGCCAACAACGCCGGCAAGAACAAGGTCAGGGTCATACAACCGGCGCTGGAGGGTCTCGATGTTGGCATCGGCTTCCAGAAGGGTAGCCCGCTGGTCGCCGCGGTCAACGTTCAACTCGCCGCCATGAAGGCCGACGGGCGGCTGCAGGCACTCGGGCGCAAATGGTTCGGCGAGGCGTCGTCATGACCTTCGACTGGGCGGCCGTCATTGCCGCGCTGCCGGACCTGCTGCAAGGTCTTCAGCTTACCTTAATAATTGCTCTGGCCGGCCTCGCCGGAGGCATCGTGCTCGGCATTCTCGCGGGCGTGGCGCTGACCTACGGTGGCCGTCTCACGGTCTTGCCGGCCCAGCTCTACGTTGCATTGATCCGCGGCACGCCGATCGTGGTCCAGGTGATGTTCGTTTACTTCGCCTTGCCGATCATGATGAATATCCGGATCAGCGGGACGAGCGCCGCCATCATCACGCTGGTCGTCAACTCGGGCGCCTATAACGCGGAGATCATCCGCGGCGCGCTCGACGGTGTGCCGTTCGGATTGCGCGAAGCGGGCCTCGCGATGGGCCTGCCCTTTCGCAACGTGCTGCTTCATGTCATCACCCCGATCGCATTTCGACGCGCGTTGCCGGCGATGGGAAACCAGTTCGTCAACCTGGTCAAGGACACCTCGATATTTCTGGTTATCGGCGTCGGCGAACTGACCCGGCGAGGGCAGGAAATCATGGCCGCGAACTTCCGGGCGGTGGAAATCTGGACTGCGGTGGCGGTCATCTATCTGCTCGTGATCAGCGCGCTCGCGCTGGGTCTGCGAGTGCTTGAACGGAGAGTACGCCTGCCATGAGCATGATCGAATTCCAGCAAACCTCTAAGCATTTTGGCGCCAACGTGGTCCTGCATCCGCTCGATCTCGCGATCGAACGAGGAGAAGTCGCCGTGATCGTCGGCCCTTCCGGGTCCGGCAAGTCGACGATGCTACGTTGCATCAACGGCCTCGAAAAAATCAGCGGCGGTGATCTGCGCGTGGACGATATCAGCGTGCTGGGTTCCGCGCGCGACGTCAGGCGCATCAGGCTCGAAGCCGGCATGGTGTTCCAGCAGTTCAATCTCTTTCCGAACCTCACGGCAATGCAGAACGTCATGTTCGGGCCGATCCGGGCGCGCCGACAAACGCGCGCGGAAGCGCGCGAGATCGCCACCGCGCTGCTGCATAAAGTCGGTCTGTCGGAGCGGATGCAGCACTATCCGTCGCAGCTTTCCGGCGGTCAGCAGCAACGTGTCGCCATCGCGCGGGCGCTTGCCGTGCAGCCAAAGCTGATGCTGTTCGACGAGCCGACATCGGCGCTCGATCCGGAGCTGCGCCAGGAAGTCCTCAAGGTGATGCAAACGCTTGCGAGCGAGGGCATGACGATGGTCGTCGTCACGCACGAAATGGGCTTTGCGCAACGCGTGGGTTCCCGCCTGCTCTTCATGGAAGCGGGCCGCGTGGTGCACGACGGCAAGCCCGTCGAGATGCTGTCGACACCGCCGGGAGAACGCTTTCGTGACTTCCTGCAGCACGTTAATTGATGCCCTCGTTTTTCACGACCGCACGCCATAGGAATACGTAGCCAAGATGATTTCTCCACATTTCGAAAGCGACTACGGCTTTCGCCGGGACAGCGTCCGGCATGACAACTGGCGCGAAGCGCCGTGGAATGTCTGGGCCTTTCGCCATGTCCACGAGCTGATTCCAACGGCGCGAATCACGGCCACACCCGGGCTCATCGAAGAACCGAAGGTCGATGCCACCGCGCTGGCCGAACACGAATTCGTGCTCGACGGCGAACGCCGCACGGTTGCTTCAATTTTGCGGCAGACCTCGACCGATGCCATCACGGTAATGCGCGCCGGGCGTTTTATCGCGGATTTTCACGCGCCGAACTTCACGCTGCAGACTCGCCATATTTTATTTTCAGCGAGCAAGTCAGTCGCGGGCCTGCTCGCCGGCATACTCGTCGGCGATGGTCTTCTCGATCCTCAAGCCCCAGTCGCGCACTACGTGCCGGAGCTTGCGCAGTCGGCCTATGGCGACGCTCAGGTCAGGCACGTTCTGGATATGCGCACAAGCCTCGCATTCAACGAAGACTATCTCGATCCGAACGGCGTCTATGCGCGGTATCGCCGGGCCGGCCTGTGGGACCCGCGGCGAGACGGTGAGGAACCCGAAACAGTGATTGGCTTCCTTGCTTCGCTGCCCAAAGGCCCGGAGGAACACGGCGGTCCTTTCCATTACTGCTCACCCAACTCTGACGTGCTTGGCCTGGTGATCGAGCGCGCGTCGGGCACGCGTTACGCAGACTTCGCGGCCACGCGTCTATGGCAACCACTAGGGTTGCGACACGACGGCTGCGTCACCGTGGACCTCGCCGGCACCGCGCGTTCAGGCGGCGGCATGAGCATGACCGTGCGTGATCTGGCAAGGATCGGCGAATTGGTGCGCCTCGGCGGCGTGGTGGACGGACGCAGACTGATCAACGCGGAGTGGATGCAAGATACGCTCTCGGGCGGGAGCGCCGAGGCGTGGCGGCAAGGGTCCTTCTCAGCGTGGCTGCCGGAAGGAAAGTACCGCAACAAGTGGTATCAAGTTGGCAACGCCAACGGAGCCTGCTTCGCAATCGGCATCCATGGGCAATGGCTATACGTCGATCCGTTACGCGAGACCGTGATCGCGAAATTCTCGTCGCAACCTGAACCGACCAATAACGATCTCAAGCGCCTGAATCTTGCATTGCTCGAAGCGATTGCGGCGATGGCGTGAGGAAGGCCGGTCGAATCGACCGGCCTTCAATCAGCAAACGGTCAAATCAGGAAACCCTGCGACGTCCCAATCCATTGGTTACAACAGCGTCATCGCGCGCCGAGCCACCGCCTTCTTCAAACGGCGGTTGATGACGAAAACCCGCGCTGCCCGACACCACCGCGATGATCGCGCCCACCACCAGCGCCGCAAACGAGTACCACGTCGCGCGAGCGATGCCACGCGCGGCCGTGTGCGCCGCTTGCATCGCGTCCTGCTGCGCGTCGGCGCTGGACGTGGCCGATGCTGTGCCATCGAGCGCCGCCTGTGCCTGCTGCTTGGCGGAATCGGCAAGCGATCCGGTTGATTGATTAGCTTGATCACCTTGAGTGCTCGCCACCGCCCCGACGTTCGCCGTCGCCGCCGCCACATTGCCGGCCACGCTGACAGCGCCGCCAATAATCGATGTCATGCCGTAGAGCAACAGCAAGGTCATCACTGCCCACGCGAGCAAACCGTGCAGCCATCCGAGCACCGGCGCGCAACGTCCGGCGAAGTACGAACCGACAAATACGGCTAGCACGGTTGTAACAATCACCCACACGCCTGAGCCAAATCCAAACACGCGCCCGGGATTGGGCTGCGACATGGGCGCGAGAAGCGACGCGCCTATCGCGGTCCCCAGCACGCTCATGATCAGATAAACAATCAGCGACAAAATCACGCCGGCTATAACTGCGCCCCACGAGATACGGGGTAAGCCATCTTGAGTAGTCAGGAGTCGCATAGGTGTCCCCTTGGAATGGGTAGTCGATTGTCGAACGAAAGGCCGGCATTGGTGCGCCGTGCACCCGCTCAGTGCAATCGCCGTTCCCACACTGTGCGGCGATCAAAGCTGGCATCTTCGTTGCAAGGTGTTTAAAGCGAACGCGCGATCTCGTTCGGTTCATCAGCTTTCCAAATCATCAACATCTGCTTAATACCGAGGGAATCGTGCACATTCTGTTTATTGATGACCATAAAGATTCAGCCGACGCGTTTGGCGAGATAGCGTCCGGCCTGGGGCACAAGGTTCAAGTCGCGTACGACGGGCGCTCTGCGATGGTGTTGACGCAAGCGCAGAGCTTCGATGTCGTGTTCTTCGACATCGAATTACCCGACGCCGATGGCCGGGAGCTATGCCGTCAGGTGCGCAACGAAGGGGCATCCCGCGATGCGTGCGTGATCGCGGTGACCGGCAGGACCGATCTCAAGGACAAGGACCTGGAACCGTTCGACGGTTTTCTCCACAAGCCGATCAGTCCGGCGGCTTTGGAACACGCGCTGAAATTCTCGGAAGGCTGATCTAGCGCATGGCGTTCTTGCGACCCTCGGCGTTCGTCGCAACGGCGATCGCATCGAGGTTCTGCGGATACGGGAAGTTCAAGCCAAGCAATTGCCGCATGGTCGGGCTGGCGTTCTTGACGAACGTTTCGCCGACCATCGCGCGCAGGTCTTCCATCGGCTTGACGAATTTCGGCAGGTATTGAAGCAGCACCGCGCTGCGATCCTGCGTGCTGTGATTCGGCATGGCACAGTGCCACGTCGCGCCGAAGAAAACGATCGCGTCGCCGGGCTCCGCTTCCATGCGCTCGCATCGTTCAAAGAAGGCGTCGCCCTCGCCGGGATACCGCAATTCATGCTGCGTGTGCGGTACAAAAGCCGTCGCTCCGGTTTGCGCCGTGAACGGATCGAGAGGAATGGTGACCTGCGCGTTGAGCGGAAAGCTCGTGTTGATGCCGAGCGGGAAAGTTGTCGGAGAATGAAAATCCCAGTACGGGTAATCGATATGCGGTTCCTGTCCCGGACCATCCGGCAAAATCCGGTTCGCCGCGATTGACCCCATGATGAAGTCATCGCCGAGGAAAAGACGCATGGCTGCGACAATGTCGGGCTGCTCGGCCATCTCCGAAAACACATCGCCTTTCGCCAGCAGATTCCACACGCGCCGCTGCAAATGCAGCCGCTGATCTTCAGCCGCTTGTCCCTGGAAATGCGTGACCGTCTGCGCACGGTCCTGCGAATGATCCATCACGACACGCCGCGCTTCAGCCACTTGCGCCGCGCTGAACACGCCGCGAATGCGCACTGCGCCCGGACCGCGCAACAGCGCCTCGACTACACCTTCAGGCGTCACCGCGCCCAGTTCCATGCTGTTCACACCTGTCTCCTTGACGATCGATGCAGCACTCCGGCCGCTAGTGCAGACAAGCATAGAAGACCGGTCGCCCCAATGCAAAGAAAATTTCACTCGACGGTTTGGTGGAATTTAATTTCTATTTTGGAAAGCCATAGCCAATGTGGCCCGCAGCCGCGCTTGATGGAAATCCATCATTTTTTTGAGTGAGTGGCAAGCTGCGCTCATCTATCGTTCAGTCAACAAGAAGGCCACCCGGCGGTAATAAACTGACGGGAAGCGCTCAAAACATCGCTTAAACGTTGTTTGAACATAATTAAGCAGGAGACAACCCCATGTCCTCGACTCCCGATATCAGCGGCGGCGATGCGTCCAAACCCGCCCTCACCGATCCGTCTATCGACGAGCGTATTCACGAGCAGTGGTATCAGCCGCGCATTCCGCGCGCTGTGCTGAAAGAGCTGATGAAACGCAGTGATGCCGAAGGCCTGCGCAACTTCGTGCCTTGGTTGTTGCTGCTCGCCGCATCGGGTTGGGTGGCCGCGCTCTGCTGGGGGACCTGGTGGGCCGTGCCCGCATTCCTGGTCTACGGCACGATCTATTCGTCCAGCGACGCCCGCTGGCACGAACTCGCCCATGGCACACCGTTCAAGACCCGCTGGCTCAACGACGCCTTCTATCACCTGTCATCGTTCATGACGATCCGCGAAGGTTACTGGTGGCGCTGGAGTCACGCGCGGCATCACACCCACACGTACTTTCAAGCGCGTGATCCGGAAATTCAGGTTGCACGGCCGACGCAGGTCTGGCCGATCATCATCGATTTCTTCGGACTGCTGGGTACTTCGTTGGAGATCCGCAAGGTCGTCCGGCATGCGTTCGGCCGCGTCGATGCCGCCACCGATGTGTTCCTCCCCGCTACCGAAAAGCCGAAGATGATCTGGTCTTGCCGAATCTATCTGCTGGTGGTCATCGGCACGATAGGGCTTGCTATCGCACTCCGCAGTTTCCTGCCGCTGATGTTCGTGTGGACGCCCCGCTATTACGGCGGCTGGCTGCATCAGTTGCTCGGCCTCACGCAGCATGCGGGCCTCGCGGTCAACGTGAAGGATCATCGGCTCAACACACGCACGGTGTACATCAATCCGGTCTATCGCTTCCTGTACCTGAACATGAACTACCACCTTGAACATCATCTCCTGCCAATGGTGCCGTTTCATGCGTTGCCGCGTTTGCATGAAGTCATCAAGGATCAGTTGCCACCCGCTTATCCGAGCCTCTATGCGGTGTATCGCGAGATGGTGCCTGCGTTATGGAAACAGCGCGTCGAACCGGATCATGTGATCGAACGCAAGGTGCCGGGTGAAACCGCCCCGCAAGGAACATTTGCGACCCAGTCGGGCATCTGAAGCTAAACAACTCCAACAATCCGGAGGCTCTTGTGGCCGTTGAAACGAATGACATCGAATGGGTCGTGGCCTGCGCTGCCAGTGAGATTGCCGAAGAAGACGTGATCCGCTTCGATCACGCCGGCGCGAGTTACGCGGTGTATCGGATAGCCGAGGGTTTCTTTGCATCGGATGGGTGGTGCACGCACGAACGCGCGCATCTTGCGGATGGCTTCGTGCTCAATCGCGAGATTGAATGCCCGCTGCATCAGGGACGTTTCGATATCCCCACCGGCAAGCCAAAAAGCCCGCCCGTCTGCGTGCATTTGAAGACATACCCGGTGCGTATTGAAGGTGGTGAAGTGCTGCTCGGTGTTCCGCCGCAAATGAAGGCGGCGTCATGAAAAGCCGACCCGCGATGGTGATCATCGGTGCCGGGCAAAGCGGCGCACGCACAGCCCATGCGCTGCGTGACAACGGCTGGGACGGCGACATCACGCTGCTCGGCAATGAAGGCGTTGCGCCTTACGACAGGCCGCCGCTTTCAAAGGCCGTGCTGCTCGGTCAGAAAACCACCGCGCAATGCGCGCTGTATGACGAGGCGTTTTACGCCGAGCAGCGCATCGACCTGCGCGTTGATTCGGGTGTTAAACAGATCGATCGCGCCGCGCGCAAAGTGGTTTTAAACGATGGCCATACCGTGGCGTATCAGCGTCTGCTGATCGCGACCGGCGCGGCGCCTCGCCGCTTGAGCGTGCCAGGCGCAACGCTTGAAGGCGTGCATGTCTTGCGCACGGCTGCGGACGCATCCGGCGTGCTCAACGAATTACTGCCAGGGCGGAAGATCGCGATCGTGGGGGCGGGTTTTATCGGGCTGGAGATTGCGGCAACGGCCATTGCACGAGGATGTGAAGTAACCGTGATCGAAGCGGCAGCGCGTGCGCTCATGCGTGCCGTGCCGGAAATCGTCGCGGAGTATCTGGTGGAACGGCACAAGCAAATGGGCGTGGACGTGCGCTTCGCCGTGCAGGTCGACCGGATCATTGGAGCGTCCATGAAGCGCGCCACCGGCATGAAGCTCTCCGACGGGACCACCATAGAATGCGACTGCGTGATCGCAGGGATTGGCGTGAAGCCGCGCACCGAGCTGGCTGAAGCGGCGGGTATCGACGTAGCGGACGGCATCGCCGTGGACGACACGTTGCGCACCAATGATCCGCACATTTTCGCGGCAGGCGATGTCTGCTCGTTTCCGCATCGGCTATTCCGGCGACGCATGCGGCTCGAATGCTGGAAGAACGCCGAAGACCACGCGCGCATTGTCGCGCGCAACATGCTGGACCGCGGCGAAACCTATTCCGAAGTGCCGTGGTTCTGGTCCGATCAATACGACATGACCATCCAGATTGCCGGCATGCCCGCGTTCGGCGTCACTTCCGTCGTACGCGAGACGAGCGCTGCATCGCGAGTGTTTTTTGCACTGGATCGCGATGGCGTGCTGGTCGGCGCGAGCGGTGTTGGACAAGCAAGCGAGATTGCACGTGACGTACGAGTAGCGCAGGAGTTGATTGCGAGGCGCGCGTGTATTGAGCCTTCATTGCTCTCGGATCGAAGTGTCAAGCTCAAGCCCCTGCTTGCAGTGGAGGCGCTATGACGCAACGGCTCGACATCTATCAGTCGCTATGGGCAATGGAGCGTCGCCACACCGACGGTCATGAGCGCTCACTTGAAGACAACGTAACGATGATCGCGCAAGCGGGTTTCAACGGCGTGAGCGCGGGTTACGCATCGCGTGAAGACGTGCGCCGGCTTAGCGGTTTGCTAAAGCAATTCGATTTGAAAGCGGAAGGACAATGTTTTCCGCGCACGGTAGATGACCTGCAACCGATCCTTGAAATAGCCACCGAGTTCGGTGTGCATCACATCGACTTGCAGCCGGATGTACGGCCGCGTCGACTCGATGACGCGCTCAAGCTGATCGATGGATGGACGCGGCTCGCCGAGCAAGTGGACTTCCCGGTGTATATCGAAACACATCGGGACCGCATGACGACCGACCTGCATTTCACGCTCGATCTGCTCGATTCCCGGCCGGATTTGAAGTTGCTCGGGGACATCTCGCACTATCTCGTGGGACGTGAATTCGCGCTGCCCGTGTCCGACGAAAACCACGCGGATATGCATCGAATTCTGGATCAATCGTGGGCGTTTCACGGCCGCGTCGCGAGCCGTGAACAAGTGCAGATCGAGATCTCATTCGAGCCGCATCGTATTTGGGTGGACCTGTTTCTTGGCTGGTGGCAACACGGCTTTGCATCGTGGCAACGGCGCGCCGGTCCCGACGACACGTTGGTCTTCACGTGCGAACTCGGGCCCAAGCCTTACGCAATCATCGGCCGCGATGGCAACGACACAACCGACCGCTGGGCCGAATCATTGCTGATGCGCGACTGGATTCGAGAACTCTGGAATAACCTGAGCCGTGAAAAAAAGCCCCAAGCGTTGGCGCTTAATCGCTGAGCGGAAGGTTTTCACGCAACAACACCGTGACCGGAATCTGCTGCGGCAACGCCACGCCGGGATCACGATGATAGTGCCGCAAGATGATTTCGATAGAACGCATTGCTTCGGCGGCCGGGTTCTGGTCGAGTACGGCGTCGAGCGTTCCTTCAATGAGCAAGCGCCGCGAAATGTCGTTGAGTTCGTGGCCCACGAAGACGGTCGAACGAACGCGGTCGAGCGCTTGAAGCGCGGCGCCGACGCCTTCGTCGCCGACTGAAATGTTATAGATCCCGCGCAGGTCGGGATAGCGCCGGAAGGCGTCGCGAGTGAGCTTTTCGGTGAGCCCGGATTGCTCGCGGCTCTCGACTGTCTCCACGATGTCGCAGTTAGGAAAACGCCGCCTAAGTACTGAGCGGAAGCCGCTTTCGCGTTCTTCATGGCCGAGGAAATCATGCATGCCCGTCATCACGAGCACCTTGCCTCCCGCATCGCCGAGAAAGCGGCCCATCAGCTCGCCCGCAACCCGCCCCGCCCCGCGATTGTCGATACCCACATAGGCCAGCCGCCCCGTTCCCGGCAAGTCGCTCGCCAGCGTAACGACCGGCATCGCGCGGCTCACCTGGCGCAGTGCCGCCGTGATGTCGGGGTGTTCATACGCGACGATGATCAGCGCGTCGGCCTTCTGCGTGGCGCGGTGGATGGTCTCGACGACGCGCGCCGGCTCGAGGTTATCGAAGTAGGTCACCGCGCAGATCACGCGCTGCGCTTCGAACGTCTTCTGGGCGATTTCGAAACCCTGCTTCAGATAGACGTAATACGGTGCAACGGGCTGCTGCAAGAGGATGGCTATGCGCAACCAGCGTACCGATACCGCATCGAGTGCCCGATCGATCTTGAGCTTGCGCGCCCATTCGAGCACGCGCCGCTCCTTCTCGCGCGAGACACCGCCGCGGCCGTTAAGCACGCGGTCGACGGTTGCTTCGCTGACGTCGGCGGCCTTGGCGATATCGGCCATGCTCGTTTTGCGGCGGTTGGTCAGGTCGGGCATGAGCCTTCACGGTTTAGGAATTGGGCGACAGGATTGACATGATGATCGCATCAACTCATTGGGCCATCAAGCTTGCCTATCAGGCAGGTGTTTAAGCACAGCCCTACACGATAAGTCACCGGCTAAGAACGGCGACAGCAGCACCCCGCACGACGGCCTGACATTCGCACCGCGGATGCAGCCGCGGTCGGGACATAACAGGAGACAGGAGATGACCCGGAGACTCAGTACATTTAATACACGTTCAAAGTTCGCGATAGCTGCATGCATAACGTCCACGCTTTTCGCGGCGAGCGTTGCTCGCAGCGCGGAGCCGCTGAACATTGTGATGCTGACGCACGGCGCGGCGACCAACGCATTCTGGCAAGCCGTGAAGAAAGGTTTCGACGATGCCTGCACACGCGTTCAGGCACATTGCCAGATGGTCTTTACCCAAACCGACGGCTCGATCGAGCAGCAGAGCGCGAACTTCCAGGCTGCGGTTGCACGCAAGCCGGATGCAATCTTGACGACCATCGTGGATGACAATGCGCTCACGCCGATGATCAACGACGCGCGTGCGAAGCACATTATCGTGATTGCTTATAACGTCGATCAAAGCGGCGGAGCGACGGGCGCGGCGAAACGGCAGGCGTTCATTGGCCAGAACTTTGTCCCCGCCGGGCGCAGTCTCGCGCATCAGCTCACCAGCCAGTTCCCGAAGGACGGTCCGATCCGCGTGCTGATCGGTGTCAGCGCGCCGGGGCAGAACTGGGCCGAGCAACGCGCGAAAGGCGTGATGGAAGGTCTCGATGAATGGAAGCGCGCCAATCCAACCCGCACGGTCGTGATCGACCGGATTGACTCGGGCACCGATCTGTCGGTGACGGGCGAACGTGTTGGCGCGTATCTCACGGCGCATCCCGATACAACCGCGTATTTCGACATGGGTTTCTTCCATGCTGCGGTGGCGCGTACGCTCAAGGACCGCAACGTGCCGCCGGGCAAGGTGCTGCTCGCCGGCTTCGACATAGTGCCCCAGGTCCTGCAGATGATGAAGGCGGGCTACATCCAGGCCGAGGTCGATCAGCAACCGTACGCGCAGGGTTTCATGCCCGTGATGCAGGTGTATCTGGCGAAGTCGTTCGGCCTTGCGCCCGCAGATATCAACACCGGCAATTCGCTCGTCATGCCCGCTCAGGCGGACTCGGTCATCGCGCTCTCGCAACAAGGCTTGCGCTAGGAGATTGCCATGAAAAAACTCCTCAAGATCTACCTGCAAAAACCGGAGCTGGCGGGCATTGTATTGCTCGCCGTGCTGATCGGTTTGTTCCAGGTGCGCTCGCAGATGATATTTCTCAGCGCCGAAAATATCCGTGGCGTGCTTGGCGTGTTGCCTGAAGTCGGGCTGGTTGCGATTGGCGTGACGCTGCTGATGATCTGCGGTGAATTCGATTTATCGGTGGGGTCGGTGTTTGCGCTCACGCCCATGGTGATCACGTTGCTCATGAACGCAGGCGTACCGTTCTGGCTGGCGTTTTTCATCGGGCTGGTGGTCGCGGCGTGCGTGGGACTCGCGAACGGATTGATCACACTGGTCTTCAACATACCGAGTTTCATCACCACGCTCGGCATGTTGTTCATCGTGCGATCGCTGACCGTCGTGCTATCCGGTGGCTTCCCGCCGAACCTGCCGATCGAACGAATGCCTGCGCAACTGTTCGTGAGTTTTATCGGACCGGAGGGGTTGTTTCGCGCGTCGTTTCTCTGGTTTATCGCTATCGGCGCGGCGGCTGCGTTCCTGTTGTCCGCGACCAATCTCGGCAACTGGATGAAAGCGACCGGCGGCTTCCTCGAAGCATCCATATCGAGCGGTGTGCCGGCGCGGCGCGTGAAGCTGTTCTCCTTCGTGCTGTGTTCGGTGCTCGCGGGTTTTGCCGGCTTGATCCAGGTGCTGCGGCTCGGCGCAGCGCTTCCGTCAATAGGCGATGGTCTTGAGCTGCAAGCGGTGGCCGCTGCCGTGATCGGCGGCACTGCGCTGTCTGGCGGGATCGGCAATGTACTCGGTGCCGTCGTGGGTGCCCTGCTCATTCGCGTGATCGACAACGGCCTGGTGCTGACGCAAGTCGATGCCAACTGGTTCAAGTTCGCGGTCGGAAGCCTGACTATTTTCGCGGTCGTCGCCAACGCATGGATGCGTCGCACGGCACGACGTCTGAAGGTGGCGCTATGAACACACTCTCCTCCGCTACTCACCCTACCGGTCTGCGTTCGCGTGAAGACGACACCGCCGCCGACGCGCTCAGCACGTCGACCTCGCTGATGGCCGTGCGCAACTTGCATAAGTGGTACTCCGGCGTGCATGCGCTCAAAGGCGTGAGCCTGGAATTCAAACGCGGCGAAGTCGTGGGCTTGCTCGGCGACAACGGCGCGGGCAAGTCGACGCTCATCAAGATTCTCTCGGGCGTGCATAAGCCGGACGAAGGCGAGATCCTGTTCCAGGGCCGGCCTGTGCGCATCCCCACGCCGAAAGCGGCCATGCAGTTAGGTATCGAAACGATTCATCAGCACAACTCACTCGTGCCGAATCTGTCGATTGCGCGCAACCTGTTTATCGGCCGCGAACCACTGTTGTTTTCGCTGTTCGGCATTGGACCCATGGATCATTCGCGCATGCGTACCGACGCCGTCAAGGCCATCGCAGATGTCGACCTGCATCTGCGGTCCGCCGAAGCGTTGCTGGGTGAACTGTCGGGCGGCCAGCGCCAGGGCGTGGCGATTGCGCGCGCGATGCACTTCAAGTCGAAGGTGCTGATCCTCGATGAACCGACGAACCATTTATCGGTGAAGGAGACGGACAAGGTGATCGGGTTCGTGCGGGGCTTATCGGCGCAGGGCATCACCGGCGTGTTCATCAGTCACAACCTGCAGCACGTGTTTCACTCATGCGACCGGATTGTCGCGATGGCGCGCGGCGAAGTCGTACTCGATAAACCGGTCGCGCAGACGTCTATTGAAGAAGTGACGGAGATGCTTTGATCGACACTATGGCGGAGAGATAAATCAATGGAATCGAAGGGACAGTTCAACGGCAAGGTGGCTGTAGTCACCGGGGGTACACAAGGGCTTGGGGCAGCGATCGCGGCGCTGTTCGTTGAGCGCGGGGCGCGAGGCGTGGTTATCTGCGGACGTTCGAAGGAGAAGGGCGAAGCGAAGGCGCGGGAGTTGAGCGAGGTCAGCGGCACGGATGTGCGCTACGTGCAGGCGGATCTCTCGCAAGTCGACGATTGCCGGGCGGTGATCGCGGCGGCCGACGCGCGGTTCGGCCGTATTGATGCGCTGGTCAATGCCGCGGCCATGACCGATCGCGGCACGATCCTCGATACCGATCCCGCGCTCTTCGACAGCATCTTTTCGACGAACGTGCGGGCGCCGTTCTTCCTGATGCAGGAAGCCATTCGTGTCATGCGGCGCGAGCGCATTGAAGGGTCGATCGTCAACATCTGCTCGATGTCGGCGATGGCGGGGCAACCGTTCATCGTGGCGTATTGCGCATCGAAAGGCGCGCTGGCCACGCTCACGCAAAACACGGCATACGCGCTGTTGCGCAACCGCATTCGGGTGAATGGTTTGAACCTCGGCTGGATGGCGTCCGATGGCGAAGACCGGATTCAGCGGGAATACCACGGGGCGGCTGACGACTGGCTGATGCAGGCGAGCGCTTCGCAACCGTTTGGAAGACTAATCAATCCGGAAGAAGCGGCACGTGCGGTGGCGTTTCTGGCGAGTGAGGAATCGGGCCTGATGACAGGGTCAATGGTGAATTACGATCAATCGATATGGGGTGCGTTCGACGATACACCGCATCCGGTGGCAGCGCTTTAGGTTCAGGTTTGGGTTTGGCGCATAAGATCAAGCTGGCGTACCTTGTTCGTCAGTAGCGACGCGGCGGGCTCATGCCGCATCTCGAGCGAAATCACCCCGCCCGCGACGAGATCGACGCCATAGCGGTCGAACAAGGGCAGCCACGCCTCCCGGATACCCTTGTCGGAGCCATTGCCCGTCTTCGATGAAGTCAGCGCGTCCTGATGCATCTGGACCACGATCCAGTCGATATCCTTATCCTCAGCCGCCCGGCGCGGCCGGGAAAACGGCTGCCATTCTCCGGCAACGTATAACGCGCCAGATACGAGTCAAGTCCCTGCTCGCCATTGTTGAATTCCAGCTCATGATTGCCCGGACACGGCATCCAGGGACGATTGGCCGCCGAGGTCTGCGCATTGTTGCCGAAGTCGCGCCAGACCTCAGGCTGATGCGCCGGGTTCAGGTTGGCATAACAAAGATCGCCGTTAAGCAAGTGAAACAGCGGCTCGAAACGCTCCACTGCCTGCACCGCAAAACGGCTCTGCGGCGACGAAAGCACCCAGCCGGTATTCGGCGTGGCAAGGTCGCCATAACTGGTCCATCGAAACGGGGCCCGGCCGTGCGGGGCGGTCCGGAAACTTGCCGTAAAAGGCCGGCCGGCGTTGCTGTCGTTGTCTGCGGTGACTTCGTACTCGTAGCGCACCGCGGGTTTCAGTCCATGAAGACGCGCGTGACAGGTGCAGACGATCTCGCCGTTGAGTCCATCGGTATAAGTGCGCTGAACGCCATGCACCGTTGTCCTCGTCTCGCCGGCACGGCCGAAGCGCACTCGCGGATTGACAGCCGGCGCGAGCGAGGCCCACGAGATCACCACCTCGGCCCACGGCTCCTTGCCCCAGGTCAGATGGATCTGCTCAGACGTGCCGTCCGGGCTCACCGCGGCGGCCCGGCTAGCTGAAGCCAAACCGCCCGCAGCCGTCGCCAGTCCGGAAGCACCGGCAAGCTTGAGAAAACCCCGCCGCGAAATAGTTGCACCCTGCTCGGCTATCGGAAGATCGTCAATGTTCTTGTTCGACATGTCTGGTGTTCCAGTCCTTAAGACGATAAGCCGGCGCAAGGCACCCACGGCAGCGCCACAAGCAAACCGGCTCGAAGAACTTCAGTATTACCAGATGTGTTTACCGCGCCATGACATGGTTGCGGTAATTGGTTTTCGGCGCGAAATCTGTATTATCCCGCCATTGATTCGCGCGGCTTTTCCGCCGGGCGCGCGTCGCCAGACATGGTGCGGGGAAATCCCTTTCGCGCTGATCATTCGGCCGAACCGCGCTTTTTGCGCATTAAATAACAGGGATAAAAATGCCCGAGCATACTGCCGTCGACCAGCTTGGCTTTCGCCGCATAATTCGCCGCAACATCGCGTTGCCGATAGGGGCTGGCTTGACCACCGCCGCGGTCTTCGTGGCCCTGCTGTTTTATCTGCTTTCCGCCATGGACTGGCTGGACCATTCCGAGCGCGTGGTCGCGGACAGCAATGACCTGATCAAGATCGCCGTCGATCGCGAGTCAGGCATGCGCGGCTACCTGATCACCGGCGACGATACCTATCTCGCGCCCTACGAACTCGGGCAAGCCAGCTTCGCCGCGAAGCTGGCCACGCTGACCGAACTTGTCAGCGACAACCCGCCGCAAATCGAACGTCTGAAACGTATCGGCGCGCTGGAAGCGCAGTGGACCGGGATTGCCGAACAGCTCATTACCCTGCGTCGTGCGAACCAGGATTACCAGGGCGTCATGCGCACCGGCAAGGGAAAGCTCGAGTTCGACGACATGCGCCGTGAGTTTGGCGCCTTCATGGATGTCGAGTTGAACCTGCGCTGGGAACGGACGGCAACGGTCAGGCGCGTCACCATCACAGCGGTTGCGGTCTTCCTCGGCATCAGCCTTTCGCTCAGCTTACTGCTCGCCGTGCTCGGCCGGCGCGAGTTGACGAATCTGTCGACCACCTACGACCGTGCGTTGCGGGCGCAGACTGAACACACTGAGACCCTGCAACAGCAAGCGTGGCTGCGCACCGGCCAGAGTCTGCTGGCGGAAAGCGCTGCCGGACAACAAGCGCTGCCACAACTCAGCCGTGCAATGCTCGAGTTTCTCGCCGGGTACCTCGGCGTGATGGTGGCGGCACTGTATGTCCGCGATGAAACCGGCATGTTACGGCGGACCGCCGCCTACGGTTTCAGCCGAGAAAACGAAGAGCGCACGCAAGCCTTCGAAGGCACGCAGACGCTGGTCGGCCAGGCTGCCGCTGACGGCCGGCTGATCGAAGTCGACAACATCCCGGACAACTATCTCAAGGTCACATCGGGACTCGGAACCAGCGCACCAAAGAGCGTGGTCATGGCGCCGATCCAGAACGGCGGGTTGGTCAATGGCGTCGTGGAACTCGGGTTCATGAAGCCGCTATCGGCGCGCGACATCGAGTTCCTGAAGTTGATAGCGGGGAACATGGGGGCGTCGATTGAAGCGGCGTTGTATCGCGAACGGCTGCAGGACACGCTCGAGGAAACGCAACGCCTCAATGAGGAAATGCAGCTTCAGCAGGAAGAATTGCGCACCACGAACGAGGAACTCGAAGAGCAGACCGCTGCGCTCGAAGAGTCGCAAGCCAATCTTGGCAATCAGAAAGCGGAGCTCGAATCGATTAACGAACAGCTTACGTTCCAGGCCCTCTCACTCGATCAAAAGAACGAGGAACTCAGCCATACTCAAGCAGAACTGGAACAGCGCGCCAACGACCTGCAGCGCGCCAGCCAGTACAAGTCAGAATTCCTGGCAAACATGTCGCACGAGTTGCGCACGCCGCTCAACAGTTCGCTGATTCTCGCCAAACTGCTGTCCGAAAACCAGGGCGGAAATTTAAGCGCCGAACAGGTGAAGTTCGCCAATACGATCTATTCAGCCGGCAATGATCTGCTCAACCTGATCAACGACATCCTCGATATCTCCAAGGTCGAGGCAGGCAAGCTGGAACTTGCGCCGGAAGATGTATCGATACGCCGCCTGGTTGAATCGTTGAAGCGGACCTTCGAGCCGCTTGCAACCCAGAAGCAATTGAAATTCGTGGTCGACGTAGCGGCGGATATGCCGCCATCGATATTCACCGACTCGCGCCGGCTGGAACAGATTCTCAAGAACCTGCTGTCGAATGCGTTGAAGTTCACCGACACAGGGACCATCGGGCTCGCCTTGAGTCTGGACAGCGACAGCCGGGTACGCTTCGCCGTGACGGACTCGGGTATCGGCATTGCGCCGGAGCATCAGCAGACGATTTTCGAAGCGTTCCGTCAAGCCGATGGAACCACTAGCCGGCGCTATGGCGGTACGGGCCTGGGCCTGTCCATCTCGCGCGATCTGGCAGCGCTGCTTGGCGGCTCGATCCGCGTCAATAGCGCGCTCGGCGCAGGAAGCACATTCGATCTGACGCTACCCACGCATTGGACAGGCGCAAGCGTGCCTCTTGCAAGTGACCGTGCGTTGCCCGCTCCCGCTCCCGCTCCCGTCCCGGTTCCCGTTCCAGCTGTACCGGCGCCGCCTTCGGCGCCAGTTGCACGCAAGCCAGACGTGCCCGCTTACGACGATGATCGCGCGAGCTGGGCACCCGGTCGCCGGTCGGTGCTGGTGATTGAAGACGACGTGTCTTTCGCGGGAATTCTGTTCGACCTTGCCCACGAAATGCAGTATGGCTGCCTGGTCGCGCAAACTGCCGTCGAAGCACTGCAACTCGCTGCACAGTATTTGCCCGATGCCATTCTTCTCGACATCGGCTTGCCGGATCGTTCAGGCCTCGCGCTGCTGCAGCAGTTAAAAGACGGTCCGCTCACGCGCCATATTCCAGTGCATGTCGTGTCGGCTGTCGATAGCAGCGAGGCCGCGCTGCATCTCGGCGCAATCGGCTACGCAATCAAGCCGACCACGCGCGAGCAATTGAAGGACATCTTCCACAAGCTGGAGGAAAAGTTCACGCAGAAGGTCAAGCGCGTGCTGCTGGTGGAAGACGATGCACGCCAGCGCGAAAGCATCGTGCAACTCATTGCAGACGGCGACATAGACATCACCGCTGTCGAGCTTGGTGAAGAGGCGCTGGCGCTGCTGCGCACGACTATTTTCGACTGCATGATCATCGACCTGAAGCTGCCCGACATGCAGGGTGGCGAGTTGCTGCGAAAGATGTCGAGCGAAAGCGTGTGCTCTTTCCCGCCGGTGATCGTTTATACCGGACGCAACCTGACGCACGCTGAAGAAGCCGAGCTGCTGAAATATTCCCGCTCGATCATCATCAAGGGCGCGCGCTCGCCGGAGCGGTTGCTGGATGAAGTCACCCTGTTCCTGCACAAGGTCGAGGCAGACCTGTCGTACGAACGGCAAACCATGTTGAAGGCAGTACGTAGCCGGGATCGTGCCTTCGAGGGGCGGCGCATCCTTTTGGTCGACGATGATATCCGCAACATCTTCTCGTTGAGCAGCGCGCTCGAGCATAAGGGCATGACGGTGGAGATCGCACGCAACGGGTTCGAAGCGATCACCCAGTTGAACGAATCGCAGGACATCGACCTTGTGCTGATGGACGTGATGATGCCCGGCATGGATGGACTCGAAGCCACGCGGCGGATTCGTACCGACCCTCGCTTCGCCAGCCTGCCCATCATCGCGATCACAGCGAAAGCGATGAAGGACGATCAGGAGCAGACGCGCCTGGCGGGCATGACGGACTATCTCGCCAAGCCGATTGATCTTGACCGGCTCTATTCGCTACTGCGCGTGTGGCTGCCGAGTCTCGAACGGATGCGTGGCTGAGGTGCTTTTGTGAACCGCGCCCGGGCCGCTGGGAACACATTTCTGGGTACGCTCTGCGGGTTGGCGCCTCAGAAGTTGCATCCGCGGTCGCGAGCACGACGTATATCGCTTCACTATCCGGAGCGATGTTCTCTTACCGTGCTGCTTTCGACACAGACGATCGCCCAGCCGATGTGACTTCAGGATTATCTTGCCTTGGCAGGTCCCCCCTAGTGCAGCCACGCCTCATTCCGCAAAAGCGAGTTGTCACGCTTTCGCACGCGGGGAGAGAATGTTTCGCGCCCTCGCCAGCAATCGTTCACGGCCAAGATCCGAAGCCTGGGTCTGGGAAAACACCTGTTCCGCATACCCCAGCTCCCGAAGGCGCTTCAAAAGGGCGGTAGGCACCGCAGCATCGCCATTGATTGCTAGTTCAAGAAGCCAGTTAAGCTCGAACTCAGTGAGGTCGTTGCGCATCGCTTACTCCCTACCAGGCAAAACTTGGCACAGCACGGCGTATCCGCACTCACAATGCGGGTCTCTCAAGAAGTCAGTGTTTAATTCAAACGTCTGGAACGCCAAGTGACATTAGACGAGATACGTAAGACGGTTACGTTCGGATGCAGTGCGGCCGCCTATTTATTACTGCCGCCCCCCCTTCGCTAAACCACCTCGGCATGCGCGTGCTCGTGCAGTTGAGCCGGAATGAACGAGTGTTCGAGGCCGCCGCCGCTTAGCCACGCACGCGTTTGCCCGGCCGCACGCTCGATCAGTCGATCGCACTGCGTGTAGTCGTAAGGCGATACATCGAGCGGACACAAGGGCGGTACGACAAAGATCTCCGCGCGCGATGAATAGAACGCCAGATCATGCACAAGCTGCCGCGCGATGATTAGCGTCAACGCGTGAAGGGCCTGCGCGATGGCGTTGGCCGGCGGCTTGTGCAATGCACAGGCAAAGCCGGCCGGCAGCACGATGATGCGCGTCGCGCCGAGCCCGACGGCCACCGAGATCGGCGTATTGTTGGCCACGCCGCCGTCGACCAGGTCGACGCCGTCAATGCGCACCGGCGGGAACACGCCGGGAATCGCGGCGCTTGCAAGGACGGCATCCACCACCGGGCCGGACGAGAGAACGACTTCGTTGCCGCTCAGCATGTTGGTCGCGACAACGTGCAGCGGTAGGGTCGCTTGCTCCAGTCGCTCATAGGATAAGTTGGCTTCCAGCAGGATGCGCAGCGCCTTCGCCTCGACGAGGTTGGAACGTCGACGCAGCATCATCTCGAACAGTCCAAACATGCTGAGCGGCATGATGTCCCGCCGCCTGATGCGGCACCACAGCGATTCGAGCTTGGCCACACCCTCGGCGTCAGGCCGGCCGGCAAAATACGCCGCGTTGATAGCGCCCGCCGATGCTCCGATCACGCAATCCGGACGCACGCCCCGGTCGAGCAACTCGCGCAACATGCCGACCTCGATCGCACCGAGGCTGCCGCCACCCGCGAATACGAAGGCAGTCAATCCCTCTGAAACGAGAGGGGGACGATCAAGGGACATGTCTGCCGCTCCTTCAAGGCAATGACGAATGCAATGCGCATGAAACACCGGCGCGAAACCCGGCCGGTCTGCGCCGCTGCGGCATTGAGATTACCGAAGCTGCCTCGTGCCGGGACACCAACATATTGCGCCCGAAACGGCCCGGGTAAATCATCTCCGGACAGGGCTAGTGGCCCTTGAACAGATCCAGTAGCTGGTTCTGCATCTGCATCATTTCGTGATCGTGTTTCATCGAATCGATTTCATCAAATATCCAGTTTCATGTTTAAGGTAAAAATATGAGGATCACTACACAATGAACTTGAATCGATCCAATTGGAAACAATCTCATTCACGCTGCCGAGCCGATCCTCGTATCCTCCGCAGTTGTTTAATGCCGGGTGAAATTCGGCGTGCCGCCCGGCCCATAGGGATCGGGGTTTCCGAAACGCGAGATGGTGCCGTCCATGCGAGCCTGGGCTAATTCCGCACGCACTTGCGCGCGTGTTTTCGGAACTTGATTCGATGTGGCCGCCAATGCGTTCCCATCCACAGGCTGTACGGATTGCGCGCTCGCCAGCGTCGATACGCCAAGTGCTGCCACGGTCATGATCATCATTAACTTGTTCAGTTTCACCATTACTCTCCAGAAAGGTCATTTATCGACCGTTGACCTGCCGACGTACCTGCCGGTCCAGGGGCGCATAAGTACAGGCGCTTCATAAGGTATTTCGCACAATCACGCACAACGGTTACAGGGTGCCGGAAAGATGTGTGGACGGTGATACGCACGCGCCTGGAAGCGCCGCGCACAGGCTTATGCCGACAAGTTGATCTGAGCGCTAATAAAGAAAGCCCATAACAAGAATTTACAGTCTCGCAGCTCACGCGGTGATATTGTCATTGACGATGGCGGTTAGACGCCCGTCATCAACGTAAGACGTGCCTCTCGTTGTCGCGCACTCCAAATGGGCGTATTCGTCAACGAAAGTGAAAGAGGAAGAAGTGTCGCCGGAGGAAGATTCCAACCGCGACGTCCTTTGATATGCGTGAGCGTGAAATAAAGCGCGTTCACGTTTTAACGATACGGTGATTAATATGGGCTTGCTGGATGAGATAGGTAAGGTCGCGGGTGCAATCGCGGCAGTGGAAGCAACGGACAAGGTCGATCCGGACGCTTCAATTCTGACGAAAGGGATTGCGGCCGTCGCCGGCTTCGAAGGCGCCGGCGCTCTGGAGTCGCTGGTAGGCAAGAAAGAGGACGAAGCCAATCCGGACGACGCAAACAGTGCCGGAGCAAAGGCCTGACTTCCTGTCGCGTCGGGCCAGCCGCTGTGGACGGGCCGGCCTGACGTATAGCTTTCATGCGTTACGCCGCATCGTGAAACGTTTACCGCGGTGCGATCATTTTCCTGGCTTGCACTGGCCGCTCCCGCTGTAACTCTGCTGATCGGCCGGGCGTCACGCTGTTGGCCAATGCAACGCATTTGATGTCTCCTTTCGGCGGCAATGGCGCGAACCTCGCCATGCTGGACGCCGCCGATCTCGCTTTAGGTCTCGCGAACACAGAAGACTGGAGAGCGGCGGTCCAGGCCTACGAAGTCGCCACGCTTGCACGCGCGGAAGAGGCCGCGGCAGCGGCGAGCGATGCTGTCGATTCCGTCTTCTCCGAAGACGGCCTGGTCCACACGCTCCAAGCTACGGAATCACAACGCGGTTGAATGCAAGCGCCGGAGCGTGCTCACCTGCACGCCTAAAGCCGAAACACCTCGACAGCCTCGCTTAACGTTCTCGCCTGACTCTTCAGCGACTGTGCCGCCGCAGCGGCTTCCTCGACGAGCGCTGCGTTTTGCTGCGTGCTTTGGTCCATGGTCGCAACGGCCAGATTGACCTGTTCGATTCCCCTGCTTTGTTCGCCTGCCGCAGCGGATATCTCCGTCACGATCTGGCAGACCCGTTCGACCGCGCTCACCACACTGCCGATAGTCGTCCCCGCGCTTTCCACCAGCGTCGACCCGGCGTCAATGTGCGCGCTCGAGTCCTGGATCAGCATCTTGATCTCCTGAGCCGCCGATGCGCTGCGCTGCGCGAGACTCCGTACCTCACCGGCCACGACCGCAAAACCCCGGCCCTGTTCACCGGCACGCGCCGCTTCGACTGCCGCGTTGAGCGCGAGGATGTTCGTCTGGAAAGCGATGCCATCGATCACGCTGGTGATCTCCGAAATTTTCTTCGAATGAGCGGCAATGCCCTGCATCGTCGTCACTACGTTACCGACAACCGCGCCGCCCTTGACCGCCATTTCCGATGCGTGTGTCGCCATCTCGCTCGCTTGCCGGGCGCTCTCGAAGCTCGCTTTCGCCGTCGCGGTAATTTGCTCCATGCTGCTCGCCGTTGTTTCCAGCGACGCCGCCTGTTGCTCGGTTCGAACGGAAAGGTCGTTGTTGCCGCTAGCAATTTCCGTCGCGCCGACGTTGATCGATTCGGTGCTCGCGCGCACGGTCGTCACCGTCTCGACCAGCGATTGCTGCATCTGCTCGAGTGCGCGTAATAACGCGCCCATCTCGTTGTCACGACCGGTATCCACAGGATTGGTCAGGTCGCCCGCAGCGATCCGCTGAAACTGGCGAATCGCTTGCGCGACCGGCTTGACGATAGCGTTAAGTAATGCGTGACGAGCAAATGTCCCAATGACGACCGATGCGAATGCCGCCGCTGCAAGTAGCGCGAGCATCATGTGGAAGCGGTCTTGAGCGTTGGTATAACGTGCTTTCTGACGCTCGGTGAGAACGCCTTCCAGCGCAGCTACTTGTGCGCTGAAGTTATTCGCCAGCGCTTCGGTTTCAGCGCCTTGCAAAGACTTGTAGGCAGAAAAATCGCTTTTACCCAATGCATCGAATGAGGCTTCGAGACCGTCATGCAAGTACTTCTGACGCGCAGCGACAAAGCGGGTGCGCAGCGCTGTTTCGGTATCGTCCGCCGATGCGGTCGCGAGATACCCGCGCACTTCCTCGTCCGATTGCCGCAGGTCGTTATGTGCGCCCTCAAGCAACGCCGGCTGAACATCGCCTAGTCCATAAAGCGCCGCAAAGCTGCCCAGCGCAAGACGCGCATGCATGACGCGTTCATAGCTGCTTTTGATTTGGAGAAGCGAGCGCGTGTCTTCCGTGTACATCTTTTCAATCGCGGCATTACTGGATTGAAGCGCGACGCCAGCCAACGCGCTAACCGCAATTAACAGCGCAGCAAAAACCGTCAACACAAGCGTGATGCTGGTACGCAAACTGATGTGGCTAAAGAGACTGCTATTTCCCGAAAGATGGGATACAGCAGGCGTTCTTAATGTTTTCATCCAATTGTCTCCGACTCGTCGTGTACCTTCTATCGAAGGTATATCGGCGGGGCGGAGGCAGGACTGGAGGGGTCATCGACGAATAAATCAAAGCTGCCCAATTAGCGGGATTTAGCGCGTTTTATAGGGCTTTTCCGGCTCACGAATGGCCTTCAACGACAGACTATGTCGTTGTCCAGATCGAACATCGGCTGGTCGAATAAGTTATTGCCCTAGCCCTTCGTTGCCCCGAATGTCAGCCCGGCAACGAAGTGCCGCTGCATGGCGAAGAACATCATGACGGATGGCAACGCGGCGAGTATCGATCCCGCCGAGACCAGGTTCCACGATGTCACCCACTGACCCTTGAGCGCCGCAACACCCACGGTAATGGGCGCCGCCTCGTCTCCTGTCGTGAGGCACAACGCCCAGAAGTAGTCGTTCCACACGAAGGTAAAGACCAGGATTGCCAATGCGGCCAGCGCCGGACGAATCAACGGCAGGACGATGCGAAAGAACACCGTCCACTCATTCGCCCCTTCAATGCGCGCGGCTTCGACCAATTCGAACGGTAACTGCTTGATGAAATTGCGCAGGAACAGCGCGCAAAATCCGGTTTGAAACGAGACATGAAACAGGATAAGCGCGCCGACCGTATTGAAGATACCCAACTGCAAGGACAGGTCCCGCACCGGGATCATCAGGATCTGGATAGGGACGAAGTTCCCGGCGACAAACGTCGCGAACAAGGCGGTGTTACCCCTGAACGAATAGATCGCCAATGCGAAACCGGCCATGGAAGCCAGCACGATCGAACCGATCACGGACGGCACGGTAATGAGCACGCTGTTCCACATATAGTGGAGCATGGGTGACGTCGTCAGCGCGTCGCTATAATTGGCGATCAGCGAAAAGTGCCGTGGCCAGCCCCAGTAATTGCCTTCGACGAGTTCATCGGAGGAACGTATGGACGTCACCATCACAGCGATCAACGGCAGTAACCAGATCAAGAGTGCAATCGGCAACGACACCTTGTAGAGCGTCCGGTTCACCGGCTTCCACTTGGCAACGGGCATTGGAAACATGGCGCACTCCTGACTTATTGCTCGGTGCGCAACATTCTGCGCAAGTGATAAACGATGTACACCATCATGATCGCGAACAGCACCACGGCGATCGCTGCGGAATAACCGATGCGGTAATACTTGATCGCCTGGTCGTACATGTAATAGGCCAGCACGGTCGAGCTTTCGAACGGACCGCCGCCGCTCATGACGGAGATCAGGTCGAAGCTTCGCAACGCGCCGATGATGGTCACGACAATCGCCATGAAGGTAGTGGGACGGAGCTGCGGCAAGACGACATGCCACAGCATGGTCCAGCCCTTCGCCCCTTCCATGCGTGCAGCTTCTATCTGCTCGGAATTAAGCGATGTCAGTCCGGTCAAGTACAGGATCATGCAGTAAGCAGTCTGTGGCCAGAGCGCGGCAAAGATGATCCCGAAGGTCACGTAGTGCGGATCGCCAAGCACGGGCACGCCATGCCCCAGGATAAGTTTCAGCAAGCCGAAAGTCGGGTCGTAGAACCAGCTGAACATCAAGCCGACCACCACGCCGGATAACACGAACGGTGCAAAGAACAGCGACTTCACCAGGCGAATTCCACGCACTGCCTGGTTCAGGTACAACGCGACAGCAAGGCCCATTGGCGGTGCCAGCAGGAACAGGATCAGCCACAAGACGTTGTTCTTCAGCGCGGTATAAAACGTGGGCGCATGGAACAGTTCGACGTAGTTATCGAAGCCGGCAAAGGTCTTCTCCGTCATCCCGTCCCAGTTGTAGAAACTGAGCCTGAGGCTGGAGAAGATCGGCCATATCACGTAGATCGCGACCATGATGCAGGCCGGCGCGAGGAACAGGAATGCGGCCAGCCGCTGCTGCCGTGCAGTGGCCGACATCCTTCTGCGGCGCTTGGTTTTAATCCCCGGAACGCTGAGGGTTTCGGACATGTCTTGCTCTCCCTGGTCACCGATGCGGCTCGCATCAATCGCGAGCCGCAGTCCCACTGCTACTTCTTGTAGATACGCTTGCGCGTCGCTTCGAGCTGCGCCAGGATCGCGTCAAGCTGCGTCGGGTCAGACACGAACTGCTGCATGCCCTTCATGCCCTCGTCAGCCATCTCCTTGGTCATGTCGCGGTCGTAGAACTGAGCGATACCACCCTTCGTCTGCGAGAGGATCTGGAAGCCGATCTTCGAGATGGGATCATCCGGTTCCGGCGCCTTGCTGTTTGCCGGCAACGAACCCAATCCCTTCGCGAGTTGTGCGCTGATATCCGGCGTTTCCGCGAATGCCAGGAACATGTGGGCGTCCGCCTTGTTCTTCGCCTTCGACGGAATGTGCAGCGACTCCACCGGACCATCTTCCGCTGTCGGCACGTTAGCGTCGATAATCGGGAACTGGAAGAAGCCCATCTGCGGCTTGATGTTCTCCGGGAAGCCCCCCGTAATGAACGTGCCCATCAGCATCATGGCCGCCTTGCCCTGGAACAGGAACGGCTGCACGGCGTCGAGGTCGTAGGACAGCGAATTGTCGATAAACACCTTGTTATCAATCAAGTCCTTCCACGCCGTATAGACCTTCTTCACGCGCGGGTCCGTATAGGCGATGTCACCCGCCATCAGCTTCTGATGAAACGCATTGCCGTTGATACGCAGGTCGAGGTAATCGAACCAGCCGGCGAGTGTCCATGCGTCCCGCCCTGCCACCGCGACCGGTGCAATGCCCGCTGCTTTCAGCTTCTTGCAGGCATCGAGGAATTCAGGCCATGTCTTCGGCTCGGCCGTAATGCCCACCTTCTGGAACAAGTCCTTGCGGTAGAACATGCCCCACGCGTAATACACGGTCGGCGCGGAATATTGCTTGCCGTTGTACGTGGACGATTCTTTCGTCGACGCGTACATGCCGTTCCAGCCGTCCTTGTTCCAGTCGGGCGTCAAGTCTTCGAACAGGCCGCGCTTCGCGTAATACGCCATGCGTTCGCCGTTGTGCCAGTTGACAATATCGGGCGCGACAGTCGTGAGCCAGCCAGGCAATTGCACCTTGTAGGCTTCTTCATCGACGAAGGTCACCTTCACGTCAATATCCGGATGCGCCTTCTTGAAGGCATCGAAAGTCTGTTGCCAGACCGCGCGCTGGCTGGCCCCCTTGAACGCGATGTTCGCGGTCAGGGTGCCAGCCTGCGCAATGCTGGCTGTAGCTATTGCAACGGCCAGTGCAACGCCGGTCAATCCATGGCGAATCAAGGTTTTCATGCGTGTCTCCTCATCGATGAGTGTTGTGTGCCTAGCTATGCTCTGTAAATCGTGACGCCCTGCGGTGCTACTTCCTCCTGCCCCACTATGAAACTCGCAGCTGCTGGAATCTTGTATGGCGTCGCGTTGTAGTTGAAGACGTAAGTCAAGCTACCGCGCCGGCTGATCCGTATGCCCTCGGGCAGCGGCGCGGCGTTGATGCCGGCTGATTTCGCCACGTCCAGGAAGATATCCTGCGTCAGGGTTTCATCGAAGAGGCTGGCGAGATAAAGCACGGAACCATTACGTACGATGGCGGGATGACCGTCTGCGAACGTCGCTTCAATCTGCACGCCATTGCTCGTCTCGATGAAGTCGCGCCAGTGACGCGCTTGGCCGCGCTGGCCCACTTTCTCGGTCACATTCGGCCGCATCGATTCAACGCGCCACACGCGAATGGGCATCAGTTTCTGGATGCCGTCGCCCGGTGGCAACGTAGCGGGAATCGTCAAATTGACCGTCTTCGACCCGGTGCGCGGTCCGAGCACCACTTGCGCGCCACTTGCAGCGAGCCTGCCGGCCAAGTCCGCGGGCACCACCGGCAACGGTGGCACCACGATCATCTTGTAGCCATCCAGCGGTGCATCCACCGGAATGATATCGACGTCGAGTCCGAGGCTGCGCAGTGCGCTGTAGTATTCGAACGCAAAACGCGGATAGTGAAAATCCGCGCCTTGCGGATGAATTTCAAATAGCCACTTTGCTTCGTAATCCCAAACAAGCGCAACTTTGGTGGAGACTTTGGACTCGCCGTCCGCTTCCAGAACCTGCTCGATTTCCTTCGCCACCACTGACGCTTCCGCGCCGCCCATATCGAGCTGGTTATCGGGCGTGTTCAAACCCGCGTGCATCTGTTCCTGCGCGAACGGCGCCTGCCGCCACCGAAAATACGATACACACCCGGCTCCGTGCGCGAACGCTTCCCAACTCCAGAGACGCACCATGCCCGGCAGCGGCGCGGGATTCCAGTGCGCCCAGTTGACCGGCCCCGGTTGCTGCTCCATCACCCAGAACGGCAGCTTCGACATGCCGCGATACACATCGTGATTAAACGATGCGAAGTCGGGATGGCCTGTGCGCAGCCACTTCGACTTGATCGACGGATCGAACCACTGCTCCTCCAGCGCGCCCAGCGGATAACTGTCCCATGTCGCTACATCCAGGTCAGCCGCCACCTTGTAGTGATCGAACTCGGTGAATAGCTGCATGAAGTTATGCGCGACCGGACGCTGCGGCGAATGCGCGCGAATGATCTCGGTCTGCATGCGGTTGTAGCGCACGACTTCGTCCGAGGCGAAACGCCGATAGTCCAGCCGATGGCTCGGGTGCGCTTCCGTCACGGTGGCAACGGGCAGATCGATTTCGTCGAAGCTGCGGAATTCCATGCTCCAGAAGACCGTGCCCCACGCCGCGTTGAGCGCGTCGATGGTGCCGTATCGCTGCTTCAGCCATCCGCGAAAACGCTGCAACGCGGCCGGCGAATAGCTGACTACGGTGTTGTGGCAACCGAACTCGTTGTCGGTTTGCCAGAACGCCACGGCGGGGTGCTTGCCGTAACGCTCAGCCACCGCCGTGCAAATTTTCTGCGACGCCTCGAAGAACGAAGGCGACGAAAAATCGTAATGCCGGCGCGAGCCGAACGCACGCGGACGGCCATCGGCGCCAACGGGAAGGATGTCCGGATGAAGATCGATCAGCCACTTCGGCGGCGTCGCGGTCGGCGTGCACATGACGACCTTCAGACCTGCATCGGCGAGTACATCGATTGCGCAATCCAGCCAGCCCCAGTTGTATTCACCAGGCGTTGGTTCGATACGGCTCCACGCGAACTCCGCAATCCGGACGCGGTCGATGCCCAGCGCTTTCATGCGCGCCGCATCGTCTTTCCACATCGATTCGGGCCAGTGTTCCGGGTAGTAACAGACTCCAAGACGCATATGGTGCGCTCCTACGCAAATTGTTGGACAGCAGCCGACGTGACGGCAAAACCGTCTTCGGTGAAGAGATGACAGGAAGCGGGCGGTACGTTGAACATCACGCTCTCGCCTTGCCGAGGGGTTTTGTCGCCCGGCGCTTTGGCAATAAGCACCGCGCCGCCCGGTTGATCGAGATGCAGATAGCTGTGCTCACCGAGTTGTTCGACCAGCGACACCGTGCGGCTGATTTGTTGAATCGATCCGTCATTTTCGGCCGGTTCAAGATGCTCGGGCCGAATGCCGAGGGTGACGACCTGATCGGGCTGCAAGGCTTCGCCGTTAGCGTGAACCTCGACTTGCTCGTTCGTTCCGTCGAGGACAATCAACACGCTTTCCGCGCTGCCTGACACCACTCGCGCAGGCAGGAAGTTCATTCTTGGCGAACCAATAAACCCCGCAACAAAGCGGCTTTTCGGCCGGTGATACAACTCCAGCGGCGCACCCACTTGCGCGATGCTGCCGTACTTCGCCGTGTCCGCACCCGCGTGCAGCAGGACGATCTTGTCGGCGAGCGTCATGGCTTCTATCTGGTCATGAGTCACGTAGACAACGCTGGCTGTATTGAACTGCTTGTGCAGGCGCGCGATCTCGACCCGGGTTTGACCACGCAATGTTGCGTCGAGATTGGAGAGCGGTTCGTCGAAGAGAAATACGCTCGGACTCCGAACGATTGCCCGGCCAATCGCCACACGTTGCCGCTGGCCGCCGGACAACTCTTTCGGCCTGCGCTCAAGCAGCGCTTCCAGTTGCAGCACGCGTGCGGCCTCTCTCACTTTCTGGTCAATCACATCCTTCGGTGTCTTCGCGAGCGTCAGGCCGAAAGCCATGTTCTGATAGACGGTCATGTGCGGAAACAGCGCGTAGCTCTGGAATACCATCGCGACGCCGCGCTGAGCGGCAGGCACATCGTTGACGAGTTTGCCGTCGATATACAGGTCGCCGTCCGTGATGTCTTCCAGGCCCGCGATCATGCGCAGCAACGTGGATTTGCCGCATCCCGACGGGCCGAGGAATACGCAGAATTCGTGCTCGCCGATCTCAAGATCGACATCGCGAATCACGAGCGCGTGATCGCCGTACGCTTTTTGAACCGATCGTAACGAGATGCTCGCCATACCGACGTCTCCGTGTTTTACCGAGGAGACAAATAAAGGTTAAGCGCTTAACCTTCTGCCTGTGAAAAACGATCCGTGTTTGGGATCGCTTCAACCGGCTGTCTCCGTCTGTGTTTTTTTAACTGCCTTGGGTTTCAAATCTAGCGGCGTCGGCGGATTTATACAAATGCCGGGAAGCCATCCCAAAATATGGACAACGATAGAGCTATTTGGACGATACCGCGAAGCTAGCGACAAATCATCGAAGTTGTCCGATGTTATGCCCGTGTTAACCCTTGTTTCGAGATCTCGATGACTACTTTGGCTGAGGTTGCCTTACGCGCCGGCGTCACGCCGGCGACTGTTTCCAACGTGCTGCGCAAGCGCGGCAAGGTGGGGGCGGCGACACGTCAGCGGGTGCTCGACGCGGTGGAGGCGCTAGGCTATCGGCCGCACCTGACCGCGCGGGCGCTGGCCGAAGGAAGCGCGCCTACGCTTGCCCTGATGGTGACCAGTATCGCCAACCCGTTTTATCCGGAGTTCGCGTTGGCGGCAGAACGGGCAGCGCGCAAGAATGGGCGATTTCTGATCGTATGTAATACGAACGAAGATCCGGTGATCAGCCGCGCGTATCTGGATCAGATCGCGGGGACCTTGTCGGAAGGCGTGCTGGTGATGAACTCACGAATCGCGTTCGACGATCTTCACACCACGCGTGCACGCGGCACGCCGGTCGTGTTGTGCATGTGGGAAAGGCCGGATGTATCGCCGGGATTGCCTTGCGTCGCGGTCGATTTTTTTGCCGCCGGGGCGCTGGCCGCACAGCATCTTCTTGACCTTGGGCATACGCGGATTGGTGCGATTATCGGGAGCCAGCCGGACGGCGTGCAGGCCACACGATACGCCGGCTTTTGCCACACGCTGAAGACTGCAGGCGTTGCGCATCCGGCGCAGGAGGCACGCTTTACCCGCGACGCTGTCCAGGGTGGCTACGAAGCCGCGTGCGAATTGCTAACGGAGCATGAGGACCTGACCGCGATCTTCGCGACCAACGACTTGCCGGCGTTAGGCGCGATGCACGCCGCCGCCGATCGCGGCATGCGCATTCCCGGCGACTTGTCGGTGATCGGGATTACCGACATTCAACTGGCACGCGAATCGCGGCCGGGGTTATCGACGGTCGCAGTTCCTACCGATGCCGCCGCTGCGATGGCCGTCGAGTTGCTGGAAGCGTTGATTGAAAGCGGCGGACGCTGCGAGACGCCGATGCGCGTAGCGCCCCCGCCCGTGCTGGTGCAAAGGGCGTCGACGGGACGGGTACGCAGCTGAAGCGATCCTGCGTATTACGCTCTCTCAGGGACCTTCGCGAACAGCATGTTCAGCCCTTCCGCGATAGTCGGATGCGAGAGAATCGCGTCGCGGATTGCGGTGTACGGAAGATTGCCGAGCATGGCCATCTGCACCGTCGCGACCACTTCGCCCGCGTTCGAACCGAGCATCGTGAAGCCGAGGATGCGGTCCGATTGCGTATCGACAATTGCTTTCATGAAGCCGTGCGTGTCGCCGGTCGTACGAGCGCGAGGGATAGACGCCATCGGCAGCTTGGCTACGCGTACAGCAATACCTTGCCGTTGCGCATCGCTTTCATTGATCCCAATGCGCCCGAGTTCCGGTTCGATAAACATCGCGTACGGAATCACGCGATCGCGCGTGGTCAGGTTGCCTCCGGCGAGTTGCGACTTGAGCACGCGATAGTCATCGAACGATGCATGCGTGAACATCGGCGTTCCCGCTGCTTCGCCGATTGCCCAGGTGTTCGCTGCGGACGTTGCGAGGCGTTCATCGACTTTGATAAATCCGCGCTCATCCAGCGCCACGCCTGCCACATCCAGTCCAATGCCTGCCGTACGCGGTACCCTGCCCGTCGCGACCAGCAGATGCGTGCCCGTTACATGCGTGCCGTCGCTAAGTTCGACAGTAACGGATTGCCCTGAGCGGCCGCTAACCTGCAGGGGTTTCACCGACACCCTCACGTCGATCCCTTCGCCCGAGAGGATCGATTGAATTACATCGGTAACGTCGGCATCCTCGCGCATCGCAACACGCGGCGCCTCTTGCACGATGGTTACCTTGCTTCCCAGACGCCGAAACGCCTGCGCCATTTCCAGGCCGATATAACCGCCGCCGATCACAATCAAATGCTCCGGCAACGAATCGAGTTCGAGTGCGTCAACATGCGTCATGGGGGAAGCGTCGCGCAGGCCGGGAATATCCGGGATTGCAGCGTATGTCCCTGTGTTGATGAACACATGCACGCCCTCGACCACGCGTTCCCGTCCGTCGTTCATCGCGACCTGAATGCGGCGCGGCGCAACGAAATGTCCCGCGCCGAGAATCAGGTCGAAGCCCGATGCCTCGAATGCTTTTGCATTGATATCGACCATGCCGTCCACCACTGCACGCACGTGGCGATGAACCTGCGTCATGTCGACCTTGGCGTCGTGAGCGGCGCCCTTCAATATGTCTGCGGATTGCACCGCGTGCATGATGCGCGCGCTTTGAATCAGCGCCTTGCTCGGGATACAGGCCACGTTAATACACGAACCGCCGATCATTCCCTCTTCGACGACGGCCACGCGCTTGCCTGCCCTGGAGAGTTCCATCGCCAGCGTCTTGCCGCCCTTTCCGCCGCCCAGAAACACATATTCGAATTGCTCGACCGTCGACATTTTCAGCTCCCTTTCACAGTTTTCGCGTAGCTGAACCAAGCCGTATGGGAGGATTCGCACTACGCCGAGAGAGCGGGTTTGCTTTCGTCTCTAGTACAACCCTGCCCCCGCCATGACGTAAATGTAGACCTCGGCGCGCCGGACCTCCATGCCGGGACGGATCGAATGGCTGCTCGTTCGTCTCATTGCGCGGGTTTCATGGCGCGGATTTCATTGCGAATGGATCGCACGAGGCGGGCGGCGTTCGCGCAAATTCCGGCCGATCATCGCGGGCTTTGTTCTCCGGTAAGATCGCTAAGCCGCCTTTCATGCCTTACTACTTGCGCCTGTCCGCTCAACCATGGATGCACTCGACCGACTGATCCAGTTATCCCGCCTGCAAGGCGCGCTCGACCTGCGCTGCCTTCTGAGCGGGGAATGGGAACTGGACCATCCGCCCGCTCCGCCGAGCGAAGCGGTGTATCACGTGGTGCTCGCCGGAAGCTGTCTCCTCAAATTCCGCGGGCAAGCGAATGAGCTGCTGGAAACCGGTGACATTGTCATGTTGCCGCGCGGCGATGCCCACGTGCTGCAGGGACTCGATTTAACAAACGACAGCGAACGCCGTGAGATGGAGACTCACAATAACGGCGTGGTGACGGTCCGGTCGAATTGCGGGCCGAATGCCGCGAGCCTCGATTTGTTATGCGGACGCTTTAACTACGCGGCGGATGCATTACTCATCGACGTGCTGCCGGATCTCGTGAAAATGTCCTTCGCCCGCGCCGATGTCCCCGACCTGACGCATATGGTCGGCGTGATGCGCAAGGAGGCAAGCGAGGCAGCGCCCGGTGCGTTTTCGATTGTGTCGGCACTGTCCACCGCGCTGTTTACTCTGCTGCTGCGGGCGCATCTTGAGCAGCAGCCATCCACTACCGATGTGCTCGCGTTGCTCGCGCATCCGCGGCTTGGGACGTCGTTGATTGCGATGCTGGAACGCCCGGCTGAGCGATGGACGATCGAAATGCTGGCGCAACAATCGGCTATGTCACGCGCCACCTATATGCGGACCTTCAGCGCGCTAACGGAAGACTCGCCAATGTCCTTGCTCACCCGCATTCGTATGCAGCTTGCGGGGACCTTGCTGATGCGTACATCGAAGAGCATTGCCGAGATTGCCGACAATGTAGGCTATCAGTCGGAATCGGCGTTCAGCAAAAAATTCAAGGACACGTATGGGGTCGGGCCGGGCGGGTTCAGGAACGCGCGGGGTTCTTGAGGTGGGCTTGCGTGCTTGAGGTTTTACTCAGGCTCAGGCCGCGAAGATGTCCAGAACGAGCTTGTGCGAGTGACCAATCCACACAGCCGCGTCGCGGTGATCTCGCAGCGAGTCGCCGGTATTCGGATGCAGGAAAATGTCTAGCTCGCCGTGATTCAGCGTCAACCATTCGACGATATCCGCAAACTGCGCACGCTCGAAAGCGAGCTGGTACGACCATTTCGGGTGCGGGCCGACAGGCTTCTCGTGGAACCGGCCGAGTTGCAAGGTATCGCCGAAATGCGCCGCGATTTTCTCGCGGAATTGCCAGGCGGCGTCGCGAGTAGTTGCGTCGAAGTAAATGTGGGCGTGCCAGGTTTGAATCGGCGAGGGAGTGAGGTGGGTCATGGAGGGGTGGGTTGCTCGCGCGGGTGGGGGTGGAAAATCTGCTGCCGATGGCAGTGTTCGGCCTAGTCGGGATATTCTATTACCTCGATGTCCATCCTGCCCACGTTAGCTTTTAATGCCACGCCCCACCAAAGGCCGGCTATCGGTCAATATCCTCACGCGTCGTCAACCGTGCTTGTCCCTCAGGCGTGAAATACGTGCCATAGCGCACAAGTCCGCCTTGGTGCAATTCACAGGTCATCGTAAAGCTGAGCAACATGCCGTCCTCCGGATCGGCGGACGCTATATCGATCGACTTCAAACGGGGCTCGTACTTGAGCAACGTGTCTTCAATCTCGCGCCGAAGCGTATGCGCCGACGCCGGCATGTGACGATAAATCGTCGACAGGTCACCCAAACCGTAGTCGGGCAAATGCGCGAGACTATTTCGGCGGCTGTTGAGAATCCGCTGGATGTTGTCCCGCACCGACAGAAACGTTTGAGTGCTCCTATCATGCAGGCCAATGGGATCACCGTTCGCAAAATGGCCCGTCACCACCTCGAACAGCCCAGGGCCGCCGCGGGTCATGGCGCGACTTCCTCGCTGATCGGCATCGCACGGACATCGCTTGGTGCTTCATCGAAATCAACAGCAATTCCGGTTTCGTCCGAATACGACAGCCTGAGCGCATGAAGGGTCTGCGCTTGCGATACACGCATGAGCAACTCCCGCGAGAGCACCGGCAGGATCTGCTGATCCAGCAGACTATCGATATTGCGCGCCCCCGAATCCGGCAACTGACATGCACGCACCAGTTCGCCGATCAGCGCGTCATCGCAGATAAGCGGCACATTGAACTTGCGCTCGATGCGTTGCGCCACCTTCGCGAGCTTCATTCGCACGATCGTGGTCATTGCGTCTGATGAGAGCGGCCGATACACAACCGTCTGAAAGCGGGCCAATAGCGCCGGCTGGAAATGTTCTATCAGCGTCGGCCTGATCGCTTCCATCAGCATGCCGGTAGTGACCTCACCGCCGGCTTCGGTCACCGCTTCCTGCGCAGCCATGATCAGTTCGCTACCCAGATTCGATGTCATCACGATCACCGTGTTGCGGAAGTCGATCACGCGCCCCTCACCATCACGCATGAATCCGCGATCGAATACTTGATAGAAAACGTTCAGCACATCGCGGTGCGCTTTCTCCACTTCATCGAGCAGGATCACGCTGTAGGGGCGTCGGCGCACGGCTTCGGTCAGCACACCGCCTTGTCCATAGCCGACGTAACCCGGAGGCGAGCCCTTGAGCTGTGACACCGTGTGAGCTTCCTGATACTCGGAGAGATTGATCGTCAGCAATGCGCGCTCACCGCCGAACATCAAATCGGCAAGTGCTCGCGCGGTTTCGGTTTTGCCCACCCCAGATGGTCCGACCAACAGGAACACGCCAAGCGGCGCATCTTCAGACTTAAGCCCTGCTTTAGCAGCACGAAGGCTTTTCCCAAGCGCGTGCAAGGCATCGTCCTGACCCACCACGATCTCGCCAAGCCGCGTCTCCAGTTCGAGAAGCGTGGCAAGTTCATCCGATAGCAAACTGCCCACCGGCACGCCAGTCCAATCGGCGATTACACGCGCGATCGCGGCTTCATCGACTTCCGCATAGATCAGCGCGTCGCTGCCATGTTGGGCGAGCTGATCGTGTGCCTGTTTGATCGATGGCTGCAGGTCGCGCCGCTGGTTTTCATCGGTCGCGGCATGCCACCGCGCGCGTAACGCGAAGAGCGTCAGAATCGCATCTTTCTGTTGCGCGAATTCAACTTCCAGTTGCACCAGTTCTAGCGTGAGCGTTTGCAGACGGGTATCGATGGACGCGAGACGTTGCGCGTACGCGCCCGTACGCGATCTGGCCGCAACCGACTGCGCGCTGATGCTCGAACGCCTACCCGGTTTCCACTTGCTGTCCTTCTCCGACGGCTCCCCTTTCGCCGACGACTCCACACTCGAATGGATCGCACGTTACGCGACCGTTCGCGATATCGATCGCGGTGAAACCGTAGTCCCTGTCGCGGCGCAATCGGCAAACACGGACTGGGCGGATACCGAAACAAAAGCCAACAATCTCGCCTCCAAGGAAGGACTGGATTCCGCGTTCTCATTTCTGCAACGCCTGCCCGCGCAAGACGGAGATCGAGACCGATTCGTCAGGCAGTTGGTCATGGCACGCGTCGCCGAGCGCGCCGAACGTCCGGACACGGCGCTGCACCTTTTATCGAACGTGGAGTCGGCCGCTAGCCGCTTCGAGTTGTCCCTATGGGAACCCTCGCTCGCGTTCGAAGCCAAGCAGCATCTGATGCGCCTGCTCAAAGTCCGCATGACCCGCAAGGATGCCGATAAGCCCGCGCTCGCTCAGCGCATCGAAACGTTGATTGGCGAGCTGACCGCGATCGATGCCGCCCGCGCCGTTGCGCTCGACTAGGCCCTAAAAAAAACCGTGAACAAACCAAACGATAACGACATCCTGCGCTACTACGAAGCCGAAATGCGCTATCTGCGCGAAGCCGGCAAGGAGTTCGCGCAAGCCTTTCCCGACCGCGCGAAGATGCTGAACATCGATCGCATCGGGGACCGCGATCCGCACGTCGAACGCTTGTTCGAAGGTTTCGCCTTTCTTGTTGGACGTCTGCGTCAGAAACTCGACGACGAATTGCCTGAGCTGACTGAAGGACTCGTCAGCATGCTCTGGCCGCACTATCTGCGGATGATTCCATCGCTGTCGATACTCGAAATCACGCCCACGGAAGGTTTGCTGCAAAGTCATGAAGTACTCGCAGCAGGTCTTGAAGTGCTGGCCGATCCAATTCACGTCGATAAAGAGAGCGTCGAGTGCATCTATCGCACCACGCAAGCGGTCGACTTGTATCCGGTCAAGCTGATCGAAGCCAACGCGCACGCACGCGAAGATGGCCGCTCGGTGATCCGGTTCAGGTTCGAATTGCAGCCGCAAATACCGCGCGCGCAAATGCACATACCGCGTCTGCGGCTTTACCTGAATGCGGATCGACCGGTGGCGCTCAGCCTCTACACCGCATTGACCGCGGCACCGCTCGCGGTTCACGTTCGCATTCCCGGTTATCCCGAGGACCGTCCGGGACTGCCGCAAACCATGCAAGGCCTGCGCGTGGAGGCGGCCGGATTCAAGGCTGACGAGCGCCTATGGCCCAAGGCCGACAACGCGTTCGGCGGTTATCAACTGCTGCTCGAGTACTTCACGTTCCCCGAGAAGTTCATGTTCGTGGATCTCGTGGGACTCGACATGCAGGCAATCCCTCAAGCCGCGCCGTACTTCGATGTCGAGATCGTGCTGGCGCAACCTTACCCGGATGACATGCGCTTCACGGCAGAGAACGTGCGGCTTTTCTGCACGCCGATCATCAACCTGTTCAACATCCAGGCCGATCCGATCACGGTCTCGCATTTCGAAACGGAGTATCGCGTACATACGGTGAAGGCACGCGGAGACTTTGTGGAAGCGTATTCGGTCGACTCGATAGTAGGCTTCGAAACCTCGAACGGCTCGCGTTTTGAGTACGCGCCATTTGCATCGTTCCGTCACCGCGGCGGCATGTTGCGCCATGAGATGCCCGAGCGATACTTTCATACCCGTGCACGACGCGGTCCTTCGGGGCGGTTCGATACGTGGGTGGTATTGGGCGGCCATGCATGGGAGGGCGAGACCACGCTGCCCGACGAAACGCTATCTCTCTCCGTGACCGGTACAAACGGCATGCTGCCACGCAAGGGTCTACGCGAAGCCAGTATCAACCGGACGCGCGGCGGCTTTACGAATGTCGCATCGGTGAGAAATCTGACGGCGCCAACCTTGCCCGTGTACCCGCCAACGGGCGACCGCTTTCATTGGCGCGTGCTCTCGCACCTGGCGCCCAACTATCTCTCTCTGCTCGATGCCGAAATCCTGCGCGGCAGTCTTGCGCTTTATGACTGGACAGATGGCGAGCTGAACCGTCGGCGTATCGATGCGATCATCGACGTCAAGCATCGACCGCTGCAGAAGCTCGTCAAAGGTGGGTTGCTGCGTGGTGTGGAAATCGAAGTCACGCTCAACAGCGACAAGTTTGCGGGCGACGGCGATCTCGCGTTGTTTGGCGAAATGCTGAATCGCTTCCTTGCGCTTTACGCCACGATGAATATCTATACGAAGCTAGTTATCGTCTCGTTGCCGAGTGGCCACCGGATCACGTGGCCCGATAACAAAGCTGAGGGAGCACCGTTTTGAACGCGCCGCATCGAGAGTTTCCGGTGTCCGACGAGCGCATGCTGTTGCCCGCTTTGCTGCAAGACGCAACCCGCATGAACTTCATGCGCTTTTGTGAGTTGATTGAACTCGCCGCGCCGGATCTGCCGTCACTGGGTTCAACTGACTCGTTAAAAAACGAGCCAGTCCGCTTTCGCTCGCGCGCTCGGCTCGGATTTCCAGGCAAGGAAATTGACGCGGTCGAATTCGATTACGACGATGCATCGAAACCCGCCGCCGTCCGCACGACTTTCCTCGGACTCTACGGCGTCGATGCCCGCATGCCGTCATATTTCATCGATGAAGTCGCGCAGAATCGCGACGGCGCGGAGTCTTTGTCGGCGTTCCTGGACATGTTCCATCACAGGATCGCGACGCAGTTTTACAGGGCGTGGCGCAAGTATCGATTCCCTGCTGGGTTTAAGAAAGGGGGTACCGACAATGTGTCCCGCTGCCTGGTCAGCCTCGTGGGACTGGGCGTTGGGCATCCGGCGATTGAGCAGACAGTGGGCACACGCAAGCTGCTGTCAATGCTCGGACTCGCCAGCCAGCGAACCCGCACGGCCGAAGGTCTTGCGGGCGTGCTGCAACACGCCATCCCCGACGCAACGATTACGGTCACCGAGTTTCATCCGGTATGGATTCAGCTAAACGAGTTCGAGCCGACGGCGTTAGGCGAAAACTGCGTACTGGGTCGCGGTTTCTACGATCGCGGCAATTGCGCGCGAGTCGTGATCTCGCCGACAACGTCCGAATCGGTATTAGGTCTGACACCCGGTCGTCAAATGCACAGCGAAATCATGGCGCTGCTGCGCTTTTATCTTGGCTACGAATCGAACGCGCATCTGGAGATGCATGTCTCGCCGGACTTGATGCCGCGAGCGGATATCGCGTCCGATCAAGTTCGTCTCGGCTACACAAGCCAGTTGCAACAAATCGAACGGCCCTATGCGACAGGCGCCATCACGCGCGTGCAACTTGGCACGTGGGACGGTCGAAGCGCGAACACGCGCACAACACATTAAAACAATGGAACGCAGCATGAATCCCACGATAGTCCGACAGACGCAACTCGCCGCTGCGGCGTGCGCCATCCTCGCTTTAGCGGGGTGTGGAGTAGGGCAAGCAGTGAAAACCGGAACCGTTGACGCAGCAAAATGGGCGTTCACCACGCAGGTTAAAACCATGAATCTCGACTTCGTCAGTCGATCCTCGTCGAATACCAGCGGCACCGGACAATCGTTGTCGACGGTCGTGCGAATCTATCAACTGAAGACGCCTGAAGCGTTCGATCAACTCGACTACGCGCAATTGCAAACCAATGACGTGGATGCGCTAAAGGCAGACCTGCTTGCGTCGACGGATCTTGTGCTCCGGCCTAATGCGAACGCCAGCATCAGCGAACCGATGAGTGACGACGCGGAGTACGTCGGTATCGTCGCTTTCTTCCGTGATGACGGGCGGGATTCGAAGTGGAAACTCTTGGTACCGAAGAAGCAATGGAAGAAGAGCGATCCGGTGAAGATCGAGATGCGGGACAGCTCGCTAAGTGTTGCTGGTATCAGCGGCGAGGCCGTCAGGAGGCATAGTGCGCCGCAAAGCGCGGGTCCCGGCGCGGCACAACCCGTCAAACCGAGCGCGGCGCCGACAGTCAAGCCGGCGAGCAAGGGCACGCTCGTAAAAGATGATTGGGCACGGCCGGTCTGATCGTGCGTCGATTAACTTTCGGTCGGACAGACGACTGCCCGGTTAATCGACCATTCGACGAATCGACCGCTGGAATCGCGATCGCAATCAGTGCCGCAAAATCCCCCTCACTTCGCCGTAGGCATCGCGAACTCAGCGCCCTTCTCCGTGCTTTCCGGCCACCGCTGCATGATCGATTTCTGACGCGTATAAAACCGCACGCCTTCTTCGCCATACGCGTGCGTATCGCCGAACAAACTACGCTTCCAGCCGCCGAACCCGTGCCATGCCATCGGCACGGGAATGGGCACATTGATCCCGACCATGCCCACTTCAATGCGCCGTCCGAACTCGCGCGCGATGTGTCCATCACGTGTATAACAAGCAACGCCATTGCCAAACTCATGTGCGTTGATCAGGTCCACCGCTTCGGTGAAGTCCTTCACCCGCACACACGCCAGCACCGGCCCGAAAATCTCTTCCTTATAAATCCGCATCTCAGGCGTCACGTGATCGAACAACGTACCGCCCGTGAAGAAACCTTCTTCATGTCCCGCCACCTTCAAACCGCGTCCATCGACGACTAGCGAAGCGCCCTCTTCCACACCCAGCGCGATATACCCTTCAATGCGCTCCAATGCCTGACGCGTGACGATCGGGCCCATTTCAGCATCCGACTCCATACCGTTCTTCACGATCAGCGTACGCGCGCGCTCAGCCAGTCGCGGAATCAATTTATCAGCGACATCGCCCACCAGCACAGCCACCGAAATCGCCATGCAGCGCTCGCCCGCCGAACCATAACCGGCACCAACCAGTGCATCAATCGCTTGATCGAGATCCGCATCGGGCATCACGACCATATGATTCTTCGCACCACCCAGCGCCTGTACGCGCTTGCCGTGTTGCGCGCCCGTTTGATAAATGTAATTCGCGATCGGCGTTGATCCCACGAAGCTGATGGCCTTCACATCGGGATGGACGAGCAGCGCATCGACCACGACCTTGTCACCCTGCACCACGCTGAACACACCGTCGGGCAGACCAGCTTCCTGCAACAACCCCGCCATGAACAACGACGCCGACGGATCGCGCTCGCTCGGCTTCAGGATGAACGCATTGCCCGCAGCAATCGCGACGGGGAACATCCAGCACGGCACCATGCATGGGAAGTTGAACGGCGTAATGCCCGCGACCACGCCAAGCGCCTGACGCGTCGTCCAGTTATCGATACCCGTGGACACCTGCTCGGTATAGTCGCCCTTCAATAGCTGCGGAATGCCGCAAGCAAATTCGATTACATCGATACCGCGCGACACTTCACCCTGCGCGTCGCTGAACACCTTGCCATGCTCGGCAGTGATGATCGCGGCGAGCTCATCGCGGTGCTTGTTCATCAACTCCAGAAAACGCAGCATGACGCGCGCGCGCCGGATGGGCGGCGTCTCGCTCCAGGCGAAGAATGCCTTCTTCGCGCCGGCGACAGCGGCGTCTACATCGGCGACATCGCCCAGACGCAGCGTGCGTGCTTCCTGACCGGTCGCGGGATTGAAAATCGGCTGGGTGCGCGTGCCCGTACCGGGAACACGGCGGCCCTGGATAAAGTGGCCGACGTCCGCGCGATCGCTGAAGCTTTGCATGATGTGACACCTGAATGTGATGGGAGTCTTCAGAGTGTAAGAACGTCAGACGCGCCTGCAAAGGCGCTATGATTGAAATGATTGTTTTCTATGGTGAACAATGAAGATATGGAAACGCAACGCGTCGAGGCGCTCTGGACCCATCTGTATTGGCTGACCATTCTCTCGCAGCAAGGCAGCTATACGCGCGCCGCCACGCGGCTCGGCGTAAGCAAGGCCGCCATGAGCCAGCGGATTGCAGAACTGGAGCGCGCAGCCGGGGTTTCGCTGGTGCAGCGCACAACGCGCAGCGTGCGGCTGACGGAAGCCGGTCAGCGTCTCGTCGATCAAACCCGTAATCAATATGAAGGGATTGCGCAGAGTTTCGCGGGCGTGCGCGATTCAGCGGGTATCGCTCGCGGCGAGCTGCGCGTCACCGCCCCGGTGGCGTTCGCTCGGCAGCAACTCGTGCCGCATCTGTCAGCCTTTCTGCGGGCGAATCCGGAAGTACGCGTGCAGCTCGAAGTGTCCGACCGCATCAGTTCGCTTGCCAGCGAAGGTTTCGATCTCGCGATCCGCCACAGCGCCGCCGCGCCGGAAACGCATGTGGCCTGGACGCTGTGCGCCACTCACTCGGTGATCGTGGCGACGCGAGCGTATCTGCGCCGGCGCGGCACACCCGCCTCGCCGCAGGATTTGGCCGCACATGACTGCCTTTTCTATCCGCGTGCGCAAGAGGCGCCCGCCTGGACATTCGAACGCGCAACAGGCCGCAAGGCGGCAACCGAGCGCGTGACCGTGCCGATCAACGGGCCGTTTTCTGCCAACAATAGCGAAACGCTGCGCGACGCCGCACTCGATGACCTCGGCATTGCGCTGCTGCCCGATTTCAGCGCGCAGGCCGCGCTGCGCAGCGGGCAGTTGATCAAAGTGCTGCCGGAGTGGCAGCCCAAGGGCGGGTTTGCTGAACAGCTTTATGTGGTCCGGCCCTACGCGTCGCACGTGCCGCGTGCAGTGACCGCGTTTGTCTCCTATCTGCGCAAGACCTTCGAAAGCGGCTTCTCGGATTAGCCTTGGCGCGGAATTATCGGCTGGTTGCCCGATTGTCGATCCACTTGACGATTTCGGTATGGTAAGTGCGCGGCGCCTTTGCGACCGTTCGCTCCGCCAGGCTCGCCAGCGTCTGCGCCTCAAGCACCTCGTTCATGCGCTTCTCGGCGTCCAGCATCACGGCGTGAATGGAGCACGTGCCGCTCGTCGCCCACTTGGGTGCGGTATCCCCAAAGATTGCGCAGCGCGCGCGGATTTCGCGGCAATCGAAAAGCGGCTTCGGACCGTCGACGGCCTGCACTACGTCAAGCACCGTAATCCGTTCCGCCGGTCGCGCGAGCGTGAATCCCCCGCGTGCTCCCTCCGTGGCGACGGTCAATCCCGCCTTATGAAGTTTCGTGAAAAGCTTGGCCACGTAATCCACCGATAACCCTTGCAGCTCGGCCAGATCGCGCACGCTCGCCTCGCCCACGCCTGCGGGTGCGTCGGTTAAATACAAAAGGCAATGCAGCGCATATTCGACGCCCGAACTGATGTGGCTCATCTTATCTCCGACTCAACAAATCCTAGTTACCGAATTCTACGCAATCATTTTACGATGAACAAGGTCTATCAATCGCACTTGCAAAATTTAACTACGACAACTACAGTCCTAGTTATGCATGTGACGGACCCTTGGTGTCGAGCCTGCACATCACATCGCATGACGTCGATGTGAAATGAACTGATCAATGAATGGAACTAAAAATGACTGATAGCAGCAAGAGAATCTTGGTTGTTGGCGCCGGTTTCGCCGGTATGTGGAGCGCGCTAGGCGCTGCTCGTCTGCTGGACATCGCAAACAAGACGGGAGAGCAGATCGAAGTGGTGTTGATTGCGCCCGAGCCCATGCTTCATGTCCGGCCGCGTCTTCACGAGTCCAATCCGCTTGGTATGAAAGCTCCCTTGTTGCCGCTCTTCGAGGCAACCGGCGTTCACTTTATCCAGGGGAGCGTCAGCGAAATTCGTGCGACGGCCCACGAGGTAGAGGCCGTCGGCGCGGACGGAAACACGTTCACGGTGCGGTATGACAAGCTTGTGCTGGCTAGCGGAAGTTCGCTCTTTCGTCCTCCGGTGTCCGGCCTGGATACAGCCGCGTTCAGCATCGACCAGATCGAGGACGCTGCGCTTCTCGAAGCGCATCTCGGCAAGCTCGCCGATCAACCTGATACGCCGGCGCGCAACACGGTGGTCGTGGTGGGCGGAGGATTTACGGGCATCGAGATCGCGACTGAGCTTCCGGCTCGCTTGCGGTCCCTGTTGGGAAGCAACGCATCTGTCAACGTGATCGTGATAGAGCAAGCCGATGCAGTTGGCTCGGATCTTGGCCTCGGTCCCCGGCCGGTGATTGAGCAGGCATTCACTGAACTCGGCATCACGCTGCGTCTGGGTACCGCGGTGAACAGCATCGACACCGATGGGATCGTCACATCGACCGGTGAACGCATTGATGCAAAGACGGTGATCTGGACAGCGGGCATGCGCGCCAATGGCCTGACGAAAAAGCTGAATGCCGAGCGCGATCGGCTCGGGCGGCTGCATGTGGATGCGGACCTGCGTGTATTGGGATCGGAAGACATCTTCGCCGCCGGCGATGTCGCCTTCGCCGCAACCGACGACGCCGGAAATCACGCGCTCATGTCATGCCAGCACGCGATGAACATGGGGCGGTTCGCCGGCCACAACGTGGCGGCTGACCTGGTCGGCGCGACGCTTTTGCCGTATCGGCAGCCTGTCTATGTGACGTGTCTCGATCTCGGTTCGTGGGGCGCGGTATTTACCGAAGGCTGGGATCGTGAGATCAAGCTCGTCGGCGCGGAGGCGAAAGCACTCAAGCGGCAGATTTGCACCGAGTGGATTTATCCGCCCGCCGCCGATCGCGAAGCTGCCTTCGCCGCGGCCGATCCCGCGGTCTCGGTAGTCGCCTAAACGGGTAGCTGGCGCTGCTGTGCCCTGAGCACGTTGTCGGAACTCAATCCCGTCAACTGCTCATACAACGCCGGCGCGGTCGCGCCCTCTGTGTTCAGCAGCAGGACGCTCGACCGTTCATCGAGCCCAAGCGCAGCGCGATCGTCCGCGTTGCCGCTCGCCTGGATAAGTCCCGCAAGGCCGGCCGCGCCCGACTCTCCCGCCACGACGGGCACATCTCGAACGGTACCCTCCGCGAAGATCCGCATGGCATCGACGGCGGCATTGTCGGGAATGGTCATGAAGGCATCGGCGAGAACGGCCAGGAAACGCCACGCCAGCGGCGACGCGTCTCCGCAAGCAAGGCCGGCCATCACCGAGTCGACGGAGCCGGTAGCGAACGTCGCCCGGCCTTGCAGCGCGCTTTGAAACAGGCAGTCTGCCTGGACGGGCTCGACAATCACGCACGATGGCCGCTGTTCACCGAAGCGTTCGGCGAAGTAGCTCATAACACCCGCTGCCAATCCGCCCACACCGCCTTGAACGAACACGTGCGTATAAGGTTCTTCGCCCCCTTGCTCGATAGCTTCGGCTGCGATCGTCCCGTATCCCTGCATCACATCGCGCGGGATGGTTTCGTAGCCTTCGTACGAGGTATCGGAGACGACGTGCCAGCCATGCGCTTCCGCCAGACGCGCGGCTTCCTTCACCGACTCGTCATAGTTGCCATCGATCTGCACGATCTGCGCGCCCAACTGTTCTATGGCAATGCGCCGCTCATCGTTCACGTGACGATGCAGCACGATCACACAGCGGCAGCCAATGCTGCGCGCCGTTGCCGCCAACGCGCGGCCATGATTGCCGTCGGTCGCGCTGATGACCGTGAACTCCCGCAGCAGCGCCTTGTAATGCCCGGCGGTCAACTTCGCCGGAACGAAATCATGCTCAGGCCAGAGGCGTCGGATCAAACGGATCAATGCAATAGGTGCCCCCAGCGCCTTGAAGCTGCCAAGCGGGGAACGATGGCCCTCGTCCTTCACGCTGATCGATCGAACGCCCAGCCGTGCTGCGAGATCCGGCAGACGCCACAACGGTGTGGAACCCGAGTTCAATCCATCCCACGTTGATAACCACGCGCGGCTTTCATCGGCGGCCTGAATGTTCAGGATGCTGCGAAACGATTCGTCGTAGCGCCCCCGGCGTGCGCTGGTGTTAAGTTGAAGCATCAAACTTTCCTCTGATTCTGACTATGGTTATGGTCGTGACTATGGCCAGCCGGCAATTTCGTACGCACGATCTCCGCGAGATAACGTGCGCCAATGGGTAAAACGGCATCGTTGAAATCGTATCGGGCGTTGTGAAGCGGTGTCGCACCCGGCTCGCCATCAGCACCGTTACCGATGAACGCAAAGTTCCCAGGCACCACCTGAAGGAACGCGCCAAAGTCTTCTGAGATCATCATGGGCGCCACATTGCCGTCCACGTTCGAAGCGCCCACAGTCGCTGCGGCTGCCGTGATCGCTGTCGGAACGCACTCAGGTGTGTTCACCGTGGGAACAAACTCATGCGTGTATTCGAACGAACATTCGGCGCCGTGAGCCGCGCAAATTCCCTCGCTGATGCTGCGCATCCGGCCCTCCAGCAAGCGCTGCACATCAGGCGTATAGCTGCGTGTATCGCCCTTGATGATCACCTGTCCCGGAATCGCGTTGCGAATGCCATCGGTGAACAACTCCGTGCAGGAGATCACCGCAGGCACGCCGGGATCAACGCTCCTCGATACAACCGTTTGCAACGCCAGCACAATTTCCGCAGCGATCACGATGGGATCGATGGTCATATGCGGTCGCGCAGCATGGCCGCCACGCCCATTGATACGGATAACGAAATTATCCTCGCTCGCCATGATGCCACCGGCCCGCGTTGCAATCACGCCCGCGCGCAAACCTGGGATGTTATGAACCCCATAGATTTCATCGACGGGAAACCGCTCGAACAGTTTGTCGGCGATCATCGCCTTCGCGCCTTTCCCATGTTCTTCGGCGGGCTGGAAGATGAAGCGCACGGTCCCGTTGAAATCACGTCGCTCGCATAGAAGCTTTGCCGCGCCGAGCACCATGCTCATGTGGCCATCGTGACCGCAAGCGTGGGACTTGCCGGCGCGAACGGACGCGTGAGTGCGCTCCGGCGCTTGCTCATGAATGTTGAGCGCATCCATCTCCGCGCGCAGGCCGATCACGCCGTGACCATCGCCGCAAGAGAGGCTCGCAACAAACCCCGTTCCGCCGATACCTCGCGTCACCTTAAGCCCAAAGCTCTCAAGCACCTCCGCCGCGAAGGCGCTCGTCTCGTGTTCCTCGAAGCCGGTCTCGGGATCGCGATGAAAGCGGTGTCGCCATTGCGTCAATTGACGATCGAAGCCCAACGCCGCATTGCTTGTGTCCATCGTGTATCTCCCCGTGTCCGTTCGGTTTCTGCTGTGCTCCAGTATAGGAACCGTCGAGCGAGAAAAAATCTCGATTAGATGCCGATAGCCGATAATTCCGTTCTATTTCCTAGCTCCAAACTCAACGAACAGCGCGTTCCTCCTAAGACACGCCCAAACGCGGCGACACCGCGCCCAGTTGCGCGCGGATGGCGTGTTGCTGAAGGACATGGCTATTGTCGAGTATCGGTGGAACTGGACAAGCAGAATGACGCGCTATTGCGCGCGTTCGAGCGCCGCATGATGGCGGAAAGCGATGTGATGGCCTGCTACGAAGTGTCGGGCGAGTTCGACTTTCCGCTGATCGTGAGCTCGGCTTCCATGGAGCGGTATCACACGCTCACGCGATGAAGTGCCCGAAGTTCGAGACGAAGATTCGGACCGATGACCCGGAAGAGCCGGAAGAGCCGGACGGAGCATCGGCTTGAACATGGTTCAACCCTTCGCCGTTCGCCTCAATCCCGCAACAAACGCCGCGATGCGATCGCAAGCCTCTGCGAGCCGCGTTTCATCGACGACGAAACCCAGCCTCACGTAACCGCTCGCCGTCTCGCCGAACGCGCTTGCATCGAGTACCGAAACGCCTTGCGCGCGGAATAACTGCCAACTGAACTCATAGGCATCCAGGCCCGTGCCGGTAACGTCCACCATCATGAACATGCCGGCTTCGGGCAACAGGCAATGCAAGCCGGGCACGTCGCGAAGACGATTGAACACGACGTCGCGACGACGCCGGTAAATCTCGCGCATGTCCGCCACGATCCGCGCGCGGTTTTCGAGCGCGGTCAACGCCGCTTCCTGGATGAAACCCGGCAGGCCGTAGAGCATGCAAAGCGCCAGTCGCCCGAGATGTTCGATCAGCGTCTTCGGCCCGATCACCCAGCCCACGCGCCAACCGGGCATGGCATGCGACTTGGACAAGCTGCCAATCGTAACGGTACGCTCGGCCATGCCATCAAGCGAAGCAATGCTCACATGCTCGCGCTCAAACGTCAGGTCCGCATAGACCTCATCGGCAACAATCCATAGATCGTGCTTGCGAGCCAGTTCGGCAATGCGCTCAAGGTCTTCGCGCGGCATCACCACGCCGGTCGGATTGCACGGCGTCGCGAAGAAAATTGCCTTGGTTCGCGGGGTAATAGCAGCCTCAAGCGCTGCACAGTCCAGATGAAATGCCTTCGCGGGATCAACGGCCACAGGCACCAGCGTGGCTCCCGATGCCCGGACGCTGGCCTCGTAAGTGAGATACATCGGCTCAGGGACAATGATCTCGTCGCCCGCTTCGCACAGGCATAGGGAAGTAGCGAAAACTCCGTTCTGCGCACCCGCGACCACGATCACGTTGCTCGCATCAACGGTCGTACCGGTTTCACGCGAATGATCCCGCGCGATGGCCGCACGCAATGGCTCGCGGCCTATCACTTCAGCGTAATGCGTGTCGCCGGCGCGCAGTGCTGCGACAGCACGATCGACAATCACTTCGGGTGTAGCGAAGTCCGGATCGCCCACGCTCAGGACGATAACGTTCTCGCCGTTTTGCAAAGCCTGCTGTGCAGCGTGATGGATTTCCCATGCAGACGTGCGCTTGCCTTGCAGGCGCTCGACGAGGTTCGAATACTTCATGCGCTCACTCCCTGAAGCGTGACGATCGACTCGGCACGCGATGATTTTTGCTTCGATCGTTTCGATTATAAAGTCCGCCGGAACGCAAACGTCAAGCGCGCGTGTCGCCGACCCTTCGGCCTTTCGTCCTCTCGCCCACGCTCTCCGCGCCAAGATTTGCCGCCAGATAACTCAGCAACGCCTGGATGCGCAGCGAACGCCCCTTGCGCGTAGGCACCAGAGCGATGACCGGCGCGCTGCCGAAATCCCACTCGCTCAGGAGCCTCACCAGTTTGCCTGCCGCGACCGCATCCGCTACGTCCCATTGCGAGCGCAGCACGAGCCCCAAGCCTTCTTCCGCCCAACGGCGTGCGACGCTGCCATCGTTCGTGGTGAACGCCGGCGTAACGCGCAGCGTGGTTGGCGACGATGGTTTTTTGCCCGCGTCCGACCTTCGCCGGCGCACGCGCCAGAGCGTTACGTCCTCATCGTTTTCGCGAATGCAGATGCAGTCGTGCTCGAGAATCTCGCGTGGTTCACGCGGATAACCCCGTGCCGCGATATAACCCGGGCTCGCACATAACCAGCGTTCGTTCGCAAGCAACGGCCGCGCGCTCCAGGAGGAGTCGCGGACAGTGCCGATCTGGATCACGATATCGGCGGCATGACTGTGAGGCCAGGGCGTTTCAAGCAAGTCGAGTTGCAGGCGAATCCCCGGATTCGCGCGGGCGAACCGCGCGAGCAACGGTGCAATATGCACGCGTCCAAAACCGAATGGCGCAGCGATTCGAATATGTCCGGCGAGTTGTGCGGTTTGTTCGCGGAAGGTGTCGGGGAGAGCCTCGATAGCGCTCAGCAACCCTTGCGCTTCGCGCGCCAGTCTTGCGCCGTCCGCGGTGAGCGACATATGCCGTGCGTCGCGCGTAGCGAGCGTTACACCCAGCGACTTATCCAGTTTCTTGAGCCGCATGGAGAGCGCCGACGGCGTCACGTTCAGGACACGCGCCGCCGCGCTCAGCGACTCCGAGCGCGCGAGCATGGTTACAAGCCGTAGATCAGCGAGTTCCATCGTTCAATTTTACTTAAGGATAGATGTGCCTGAATTTAACCACAGCTTAGGCTTTCATCAGTAAAGTCGCTTCCATCATGCCAAATCAATCTATCCCAACTTATCCGAAAGCAGTGCTGTTCGACTTGCTGACCGCCCTCCTCGACTCATGGAGCCTGTGGAATCGCGCCGCCGGCAGCGAAACCGAGGGCCGCGCCTGGCGTGCGGAATATTTGCGCCTGACCTACGGCTGCGGCGCCTACGTTCCCTATGAAGAACTCGTGCGTCAGGCTGCAGTGCAGGTCGGCTTGCGTGAATCGGCCGCACGCGTGCTCGAAGCGCAATGGCTGCAACTCGCGCCCTGGAGCGGTGCGAAAGAAGTGTTGCGCAAGCTCGCACCGCATTGCCGGCTGGCGATCGTGACCAACTGCTCAAAGCGTCTTGGCGAGCAAGCCGCCGGTTTGTTCGATATCGACTGGGACGTGATCGTGACGGCTGAAAGCGCGGGCTTCTACAAGCCCGATCCGAGGCCGTATCAGATGGCGCTCGATCGACTGAAAGTCGATGCGAACGACGCAGCGTTTGTTGCCGGTTCGAGCTACGACATGTTCGGTACAGCCGCGACGCGCTTGCGCACTTACTGGCATAACCGCGTGGGTCTGGAGCTTGTGCAAGGCGCGCAAGCGCCGGAGTTGGAAGCCCCTACGCTCGACGCGTTGCTGCCTTGGCTGCGCGGTTTCAACTTATCGAAGGGAACGTCCACGTCATGACGCTTGATCAGATCGAAACTCCTGCCGCGTTGATTGACCGGCAGCGCATGGAGCGCAACATTGCTCGTATGCAGAGCCGGATGGACACGCTTGGTGTCGCGTTCCGGCCGCATGTGAAGACGACGAAGTGCGTGGAGGTTGCGCAGGCGCAGCGCGATGCGGGTGCGCGTGGCATCACGGTATCGACGCTCAAGGAAGCCGAGCAGTTTTTTGCTGCGGGCTTCCCCGACATCTTGTACGCGGTGGGGATCATTGCATCGAAACTTCCTCGCGCGCTGGCGTTACGGCGCGCGGGATGCGATCTCAAACTGATCGTCGATAACCTGGAAGCCGCGCAAGCTGTTGGCGAGTTTGGGCGTGCTCATGGCGAAGTTTTCGAGGTGTGGATCGAGATAGATACCGACGGTCATCGTTCCGGTGTCCAGCCCGATGAAGCTCGCTTGCTCGACATAGGGCGCATGCTTCATGGCAACGGCGAACGCCATGGCGCGCGTCTTGGTGGCGTGATGACCCATGCAGGGTCGAGCTACGATCTCAACACGCCTGACGCGCTCGCCGAGCTGGCTGAGCAGGAACGCGCGGGTTGCGTGCACGCAGCCGAGCGTTTGCGCGATGCGGGCCTGCCCTGCGATGTGGTGAGTGTGGGTTCCACGCCGACCGCGCTTGCGGCGCAGCATCTTGAAGGCGTCACGGAGGTGCGGGCTGGCGTGTATGTGTTCTTTGATCTCGTCATGCGCAACGTTGGGGTCTGCACGACCGGTGATCTGGCGCTTAGTGTACTGACGACGGTGATTGGGCATCAGGTGGACAAGGGCTGGGCTATTCTCGATGCAGGCTGGATGGCGATGAGCCGTGATCGCGGCACCGCCAAGCAAACGCACGATTACGGTTATGGGCAGGCTTGCACGCTCGATGGCGCACCGCTTGATGGTTATGTGCTCACGGGCGCGAACCAGGAGCATGGCATTCTCGCGAATGTGGATCATCAGGGTAGCGATATTTCTGTTTACCTGCCGGTTGGGACGCGACTGTTGATCTTGCCGAATCATGCATGCGCTACAGGTGCGCAATTTCCCGTTTATCACGCGCTTGCGGAGGGTAGTGATGTGGTCGTTTGGGGGCGGTTTTATGGGTGGTAAGGGGGGGCGCTCGCGCTCGTGGAACGGTTTGGGGTTTGGCGAGTTGGGGGTTAGTGGGTGGGGTTGATGCTGGGTTGCACGGGTTCTGCGTTAGCGGTTGGGTTCATTGCCGGGTTGCTGCTTTCCAGGTCTTCGCGCATTTAGTATTAGCTGATTTCTTTATCACTATTAGCCACTGCGCGTGGCGGCGCGTCATTTCTTTGTCCAAAGCGACAAAGAAACGAAGCAAAGAAAACGCTTTCACCTCTCTAAAAATTAAGTGTCCACAGCGTGCAGTTCCAATTCATTGGTACCCGAAGAGCACGGTGCTCGCCAGAGCCACGGATGTTTGAACCCCTCCTTCTCGCGAATCCTGACAGTAAAACGCTTCGCCCCGTACGCTCTCGGGCTAGGACCAGTGCTCCACGGACCCGCACGGCTTCACGCGATTTTAAGGCTTCGTTTCCTAGTAGATTCGTTGCGTAGTTTGTGTTGAGTGGTTTGTATTGAAAGGCCAACGCAGCCAGCTTCGCGTATCACAGCCCGATGCATATTTACTGCTTCAATTTTTGGTGAGTTGGTTGGTCGGTTGCATGGAATTCGTGGGTACAGCCTCACGCGTTTTGGTGGACTAGTTTCGAGGTGGGTCGGTAAATTGATTCGTCATGCGTACAAATTCGGTGGTAGGTTCTAGGCGGATAGCGCGGGGTGTGCCTTGGGCAGGTTCAATCACTGGTGGCGAAGCGTGGGGTATCCGTGTTCGGAGAAAGAGGGGTTCACACATCGGTGGCTCTGGCGAGCACCGTGCTTTTGGGGCACCCATGAATGAAAACTGCACGCTGTGGACACTTAGGGTAGAGCGGTGAAAGCGTTTTCTTTGCTTCGTTTCTTTTTCGCTTTGGAAAAAGAAATGACGCGCCGCCACGCGCAGTGGCTAATAGTGATAAAGAAAACAACTAACACCAAATGCGCGAAGACCTGGAAAGCACCAACCCGGCCATGAACCCGACCGCTAACCCCAGACTCCGTCCACCGGCGCGAGCAAAATCACCCCGCCACAAATTCCGCCTGAATCGCCACATGCACGTCGTCACCCACGGCCGGATACCACGTCGACAGTCCAAACTGCGCGCGGCTGAAATGCCCATCAGCGGAAAAACCCAGCGTCTGTTGTTTGGTCAGCGGATTCGGCGCATGCCCCTTGAACGTAACCATCAACGTAACCGGCCGCGTCGTCCCATGAATGGTCAGGTCACCAGTCAGCTCGCCCTTGTCGTCCGCCGTACGCTTGAACGCCGTACTCGCGAAGTGAATCGTCGGAAAACGCTCGACGTCGAGCATATCGGTGCCCTTCACCATCTTGTCAAGAATAGGAACGTTGGTGTCGAGACTCGTTGCATCGATATCCGCCGTCACCGTGCTCTTCTCCATGCCGGCCGCATCCCAGTTCAACTGCGCAGTCGTCTTGTCAAAGCGCATGACAAAGCGCGAATACTTGAAGTGATCAACATCGAAACTCACGTTCCAATGATGCGGGTCAAGTTGATAACGCCCCGCAGGAACGCTCGCTTCATCTGGCGACACTGAATGCGTCACCACGCTCAGCGCCGTGCAGGCAGATATCGATAAAGCGAACGCAGTCAGCAAACCCACGCGAAACGCACGAAAGCGAGGCAGCAATCTGGAGTCGTGCATGATGGTCCTTTGAAAAGGCGGCGCACAGGAAGCGGTCACCATGACCGCCCGCCCAGGCTACTTGTAGAAAATGTAATTAGCGATGTACGGCGAGTCGCCAAGCTCATGTTCGGTCGAACACGGCAAGGCCGGCATCACGCCGCCCACGGTATTCACGCGCTGAACATAACGAACGGGAGACAGCATGCCGCTCGCCGCGGTACTGCGTGTTTCGAGTAATAACTGCGGCACGCTGGCAGCGGTTTCGCTAGGCGTTTGCGCGAGCACGTGGCCCACGATCCGGCTGCCATCGTCCGCTTCCCACGACGGTCCCGCCGAGTGCCGGATCACGGCCTGGCCGCTTGTATCGTAGAGCGTTGCTTGCGGATTCTTGAACACCCAACCCAGCTGGTGTTGCGCGTTGTATTCACACGAATACACCTGCACGCCGGAAGCGGTCGTCGTCGCAACGCGTTCCGCCTGAGGAGGATCGATAGAGGACGCAGCGAACGCCGCAGTGCTTGCAACGCAGATGGCCATCACAGCCGCCAAGCGGCCAGCGCGGTCGAAATAGGTGAACATGAAACTCCTGCTGAATGAAATGGGTGACAAGAAATTGTGCACCCGTAGGCACGCTGCGAGCCTATCGCCCGGTCTTCCTCAGACCCGATCCAGATTAGCCGACGCAAACGCCCAGTTCAAATGCTGCGACACGGTCGCAACGAGATAGTCGGGACGACGGTTCTGATAGTCCAGGTAATACGCATGCTCCCATACGTCCACCGTCAACAACGGCGCCAGGCCTCGCGTAAACGGCGTCTCAGCGTTGCTCGTCTTGACGATCGCAAGCTCGCCTTGGTCAAGCACCAGCCAGCCCCAACCGCTGCCGAATTGCGATGCCGACGTCTTCACCAAAGCCTTCGTCAACGCGTCGGTTGAACCGAACTTCCGCACAATCGCTGCCTGAAGTTTCTCACTCGGCTGCGTGGCGGCGGGGCTCAGCGAATTCCAGTAGAAATTGTGATTCCACGCTTGCGCGGCATTGTTGAAGACATCGGCGAGAGCGGGTTGATCGTGCGTTTGCATGATCACCTGCTCAAGCGATGCCCGCTCCAGCGGCGTACCAGCCAACAGCTTGTGCAGGTTATCGAAATACGCGCGATGGTGCTTGCCGTAATGAAACCCAATGGTGCGCGCGGAGATCACCGGCTCAAGCGCATTTTCCGCGTAGGGCAGCGGCGGCAACGTCTGCGGCGATGATCCGATGTAAGCGGGCACAACGCTGAGCGTCGCTTTTACATCGGCAGGAGATTGGGTCGACGGATCTTGCGGGGAAGCGCCGAATGCGAACTTGGAAAGCGCGACGCTAGCCGACGCCAACGTTCCGCTTGCAATCAGGCGACGACGAGAAATAAGCGAGTTGAGCATGAAGAAACCCGTAAGTGTGGAGTGAGTGCAGCCATTACCGTTTCATCGGTCTGTTCTGTCTGCACTTTCACAACGCCTCACGTTCGAGGTTTATTCCATCGATTGCTCACTGCCACCAACCTTTCAGTTCTGTTGGCTCACCGATATCAACCCGTTGATTCGAAACCGGTCCAGAAACTGGAATCGCTCGGTACCCTCTTCCGGGCCGGATTGAATCACGTTGCCGATCCGCATGGTTTGACTGCCCGCGCCCGCGTACTGCGGCCACTGCGGCAAGCCGGCTCCATTGGGTTTGGCCGAGCGTGCGAAATTGGTCCAGTACGACTGCATGGTGTCGGACACAGTGAGGTCCTGGGGTGAAGCCACTACGGCTCCCTTCGCCGGCAGATTGCCGAATACGTAAGGCACGTCGGTCGCATGCGTCGCGACCGGGTTGTATGCTGAGATTTGCTCAAAGTGATACACGTAAACTGGCGAATGCCCGGTTTTCTTCTGTTGTGTGACCCAACCCCAGGTCTGATATTGAATGACTTGATCGGCAATCAGACTTTGAGCCGACTGCGCCGCCTGGCCGGCAGTCGCGGCCGATTATCCAAAACATATTTTCGTCTCCCTGTTTTTTGTTTCTCATCCATTGCGCCAGTGTGGCCTGCTCAGAATGCGTGCTTGATGCCGGCCATTACACCGAGTTGTCCTATACCCGCAGCGGGGGTCGCACCTGCGCCGCCCTGGCTGAGCGTGTAATGGGCCTTGGCGCTGTTGAAGAGATAGCCGCTCTGCAAATAGACACTGGTCTGCTTCGATAACAGATAACTTCCACGCAAGGCAGTCAACGTGCCGCGCGTATCCTGCTGTTTGTCCACGGTCCGATAGACGCCGCCATCGAGAACGACGGAAGGTGTGACGTAGTAGGTGCCGGTGAGATAAAAGAGGTTGGTCCGTACGTCGGGCGTCGCAGGCAAATCGGTCTCGACATGACGCCCCAACCAACCGCCGCCAACCTTCAATTGTCCCAACTTGAAATATCCGTTGAGCTGCATGCGGACGTCCTTGTCGCCGCTGCTCGTCAACGCGAGCGGAGCAAGACCGTTGAACAGATTGGCAGCGGCGCCCGGGCCGCCCCGCTGTTCGTCGTAGGCGCTTGCCACACCAAAGGATGCAGCGTCGTAGCGCAGCAGCACTGACCACTGTCGGCACGCTTGCGCGTTGCCGGCAATCGAGCCTGCGCACGTTCCCTGGCCCGGCGAATTGCCGGTAGCGCTTGCATCTCGTCCGAAAGAGTAAGTAGCCCCAACTGTGACGCCGCTGAAGGTGCCTTTGTACGCGACCGTGTTGTCACTACGGGCATTGGGAATATACGAATCGATCGACCCGATCCCGCCGTAGATATCCGGACCCAGCGTGTCGGAATCGAGCAGCGCCCAGTAGGACATCGTGTACTGGCGACCCAGGGTCAGTGCTCCATAACGACTCGACAATCCGACCCAGGCCTGCCGCCCGAACAACCGGCCGCCCTGGTTCACATCGCCGGCACGGGTATTGAAGCCATTCTCCAGCGTGAAGATCGCAGCGAGGCCGCCACCCAGGTCCTCGGTACCGCGCAAGCCCCACCGTGACGGCACAGAGCCGGTGATACCGGGCATGCGGATCACTTTGTCGCCTGCCGCGCTGGCATGCGTGACAAGCTCGATGCCGGTGTCAAGAATCCCGTAGAGCGTGACACTGCTCTGCGCATGGACGGAACCGCTGACGGCCAGCACGGTTGCTGCCGTAATCGTTTTGTAGTTCATGTCTCCAAACCTGTTATTTAGTTTTATAGTCTCTGAACTGCTCTCAGGTAACGTTAATCACCGTCACGTTTCGGTATTGCGGATAAAGTAATCGGGGACGTCCGGTCCCCATTGATAAAGCGAGTCCTCCGGTAGAAAGTCGCCTGCGGGCCATTGGGTGCCGGCCGACACGAAGTCCATGTCGGCGGAATATTCCGAGAACGATCCCCACGGATCACGGACGTAATGGAAGTAGTTCGATCCAAGCACGTGACGCCCCGTACCCCATCCCTCCCTGTACCCAGCAGCAGCCATCTGCGTCGCGCCGGTGCCTACTTCGTCAATGCTCGCGACATCCCAGGCAACGTGGTGCCAACCCTTAGCGGTGCTCTTTACGAAAGCAAGAAGATGGTGGTCGCTTCCGTGTGGCGCATGCGTGAAGGCAATGATGTCGGCTGATCTATCCGACAATCGCAACCCAAGTCCGTGTTCATAAAAATCGACCGCGCGAAGTGTATCTGGCGTGAACAACAGCACATGCGACATGCGCCGGGGCCTCACCTTCCCGAGTTCCGAACGCATGCACGAACCGCGCGAATCGGACGCTACCTCCGTATGCACGAGCGATGTCTTTTCATGAGGCGTAGTCTTGGGCCCGACGCGCACCTGAATCAGATTGCCGTCTGGATCGTTGAACCAGATGCTCCCGGTTTCGCTGGTTGCTTCCAAAGAATTGGGTTTGACCGTTGCGCCAGCGGCCATCAATTGGCGCCGGATCTTCGGCAAATCTCCTTCGAAGCAGTTAAAGCTCAGGTATGCCAACGACTTTCCATCCGATGGCAATATACGAGCCCAGCGATGGCCGTCGCCGGCTCGAATATCCAGGGCCTCTTCCACCCGCGCTACATCGAGACCGAACGCGCTGAAGAACCGTTCGGCCTCGGACAATGACGGCACATTGAGCGCGAAGTGATCGATCGAATGCACGGCAACACGCTGCAGACCACGATGTTCAGACATGTCTCCTCCTCCGGCATGGCGTACGGTTTCATGCAGCTTCGTCGGCGACTCTGTTGCGCAGAGTACCCATGCCTTCGACCGAGACCTCGCATACATCGCCGTGCCGCATCAGCAGTTTCGGATTACGTGCCCAACCGACACCGGACGGCGTGCCTGAGACAATCACATCGCCGGCTTCCAGGGTGATCGCCTCGCTCAGCAATACGATCAAGGTCTCTACGTCGAACACCATGTCATCCGTGCTTGCTGACTGCACGATTTCACCGTTCAAGCGGGTTTCAAGGCGCAGCCCTTTGATGCCAGCGGGTAATTCATCCGGGGTAATCAAGTCCGGTCCAAATGCGCCGGTACCGTCGAAGTTCTTGCCCATGGTCCACTGGGGTGTCTTGAACTGATACTCGCGCACGGACCCATCGTTAAACAACGCGTAACCCGCGACATGCGACAGCGCATCTTCCTTGCTGATATGCCGGCCGCCTTTCCCCAGCACCACGGCAATCTCGCCCTCATAATCGAGGCTGTCAGAGATGCGTGGCCGTATGATCGGTTCGTTATGCGCGACCAGGCTCGTATGCAGGCGCAGGAACATGGTCGGATAATCGGGCTGTTCAAAATTGCTTTCTTTCGAGTGATCCTTGAAGTTGAGACCGACGCAAAGAATCTTCGGCGGCCGCTGAAGTGGTGGCAGGAATTTCAAACCATCCTCAGCTTCAATCTGACCTCCTGACTGCTTTTCCGCCCATGTGCTCAGATCCACGCCCCCTGCCAGCAACGCCTCAAGCGTGTACTCGCCGAGCGTCCGGATAGCGCCGTTCTCGCGTACACCCAGCAGCGTCTTGCCGCCCTTTTCAAAGCTTACGTACCGCATGTCCTTCTCCCAGGTATTTGCGACGCGGGTCGCAGTTGAATCAAGTCTGTGTGGCCTCGTTGCCGCGATAAAACCAGCCGTTGGCAAGCATGGCGATACCTGCAATGACAACCGGCGCGGCGAAGAGGACGAACGCGGCGCCGGTCGAATGAAACGCGGCGAGCAGGATGCCTCCGGTCATGGAACCGATGATCGAGCCGATGCGGCCAACGCCAAGCGCCCAGCTAACGCCTGTCGCGCGCGCGGCTGTCGTATAGAAACCGGCGACCAGGACGTTCGCGCCGGTCTGCGCGCCGGAGAGTCCCAACCCGGCCATGAAAACCGTCACGTACACCCACGTGGGTTCATGAATCGAGAAACCTATGAGCGCGATCGAGACAGCCGCGACGGCATAGGACCCTGCGAGCACGAAGAATGGATTCATGCGGTCCATGAGGCGTGCATTGACCAGCGATCCAATGGTGCCGCCCAGAGGCAACATGGCGCCAACGCGTGCCGCATGGGATGGGTCGATACCTGCTCCGGTGATGACCGTGGGAAGCCAGCTACTGACCTGGTAATAGACCCAGAGGGTGCAGAAGAAGGCCAGCCAGAGAAGCGTCGTGCCGGCTCGATAGCGTTGACTGAAGAGCATGCCGACAGCCGACTTCGAGGCGGGCGCAGCGCCGGCCGCGTCTTCCGGTGCGATGCGTGCAAGCGGCGTATCGGCGTCACCGGTGAGCCGCTTTAGCACTTGGCGGACTTCTCGTGCGTAGCGAGGTTTGCCGGCCATGAACCGCAAGGATTCCGGCAGCCAGATCCAGATCACCGGCACCAGGCAAAGCGGGAAGATGCCGCCGAAAACGAACACGCCCTTCCAGCCGAACGTCGGGATCAGTAATGCCGCCACTGCGCCTCCGAATGCGAGACCGAGCGTGAAGCCGCAAAACATCAGCGTGACCAGCAACGCGCGGTTGCGTGCCGGACTGAACTCCGAGGACAACGTGATGGCGTTCGGCATCGCGCCGCCTAACCCCGCTCCCGTTGCGAAGCGAAGCGCGATCAGCCAGATGGGAGACGGTGCATAAGCGCAAGCGAGACTGCCAATACCGAATAACACCAACGAGATAGCGATGACACGCTTGCGGCCAATGCGATCTGCTAGCGGCCCGAACAGGAAACTGCCGACCGTGAGACCCAGTAGTCCCGCACCGAATATCGGCCCGAGTTGCGCAGGGTTCAACGACCATTCGCTCTTTAGCAAGGGAGCGACATAACCCACCGACGCAACGTCGAACCCATCGGCTGCCACCACGAGAAAACAAAGGACCAGCGTGAGGATCTGGAGAGGCGATGTCTTCGTCCCGTCCATGATGCTATGAGGCGTGACTGCCTGCGCGTGCATTTCCTGTCTCCAAGGATTCGTTCGCTTTAGTGCGAAACTTTTTCCGATGTGTTCTGCAAACTCGGGTGGTCAGAGTCTCGTGCCGCCTGGCTCATCGAATTAGTGGCGGTGAGCGCAGGTCGGGCCGCCTAGGAGCACACGGTGGTTGCCGGTAAGTCGATACGTTCGAACGCATGTCCCGCGGTCCTGCGTGCTGCAGCTTCGACCTCGCTATCGAGCACATTGCCGCGCCACGCAACATGCTGGTCCGGCCGTATCAAGACAAACGCTGCTTGATAGAGGTCGGCGACCGCGGGCTCACTGACATGGACAATCGCGAACTGGGGCAGCGTCTCCGTCGCGCGTCGAACAGCGTCGATGCTTGTGTGATCCATGCCTGCCGCCGCCGTGCAAAGCAATGTGAAGCCCGGTCCAAAGAGGTCATATAGCGAGCTGCCGTCCGCGAGCCATGCATGCGGCGCACGATGACCCGCCCTGGCAGAAGGTACATACAGGTTCGCGGAATCTGGTGTTGCAAGCCCTGCTTCAGCCAGGATCAAAGGCGACGATTCATACCGTGTCCCAAGATGGACGCCCGGGATAACAAACTCAGTCGTCGCGTGAAACGCCAGGTAGTCCCCGACCGCCGCGCGCGGCGCATCGCCAGCGGCACCGGGCACATAGGCCTCATGCGGGATCTGCAGATGCCCGATGCTGTCGGCGAAACCTCTTGCGAACGCCGTATTTCTTAGCGCGGCCGGCCGGCGTTCAGCTTCATAACTGGCACCCAACGCGGGACCCGACCATCCCTTGACCATCGCCTCGAGTTTCCACGCGAGGTTTGCCGCATCGTCAATGCCGGTGTTGTAACCGAGACCGCCCGTGGGCGTGAACAGGTGCGCGGCATCGCCGGCGAGGAACACACGTCCGACGGAAAAGCGCTCGGCGACCAAGGTGAAACCCGCTGTCCACGTCGAACTGCTCTTGATCTCGAACGAAATATCGGCACCGATAGCCTCGCGGATGCGTCGCCTGACGCTGTCCTCATCGGGCACTTCGTCATCGCGCATTTGCACGTTCATGATGAAATGGCCCTTGCCGTCTACCGCAATGACTAACGCCCGTTGGTTCGCACTGAAGGTCCAGTACTGCCATGCACGCGCGTGCGGGCTGACCCGATAGATATCCGGTGCATAGAAGAAGACCGCATTCATCTGACCGCCCATGAATTCACGCTTCTCACCGGCCACGCCGTCATAACGCACACCGAGCGACTTCCGTACAAAACTGCGCGGACCATCGCAACCAATCAAATAGCGCGCCTTGATCGAGCGCGTTTCAGCGGCACGCGCAGGCGTTGCGTCCAGCTCTACGGTCGCCATGACCTCGTCATCGTTCTGCGAAATATCCACGACACGCGCACCGAAATGCACGCGGCAACTCGCATTACGCCGCGCGGCCTGAAGCAAAACGGGCTCTACGTATAACTGCGAACAGCGATGCGGCGGCTCAGGCGTCGCCCACGTGAACGAGCGCGCTCTGGCCCATTCCACTGCATCCTGCGATGCCGGTTGATGAAGCCGTGCGAGCTCGTGACCCACGATCGATGTGAAGTAAGCAACATCCTGCGCATAGTCGGGCGGCAAGCCCATCGCGCGGATCGCGGAAGCAATGCCGATTCGGCGAAAATGCTCCATCGTGCGCGCGCTGTTGGCATTCGCCGCGGGATGCGTGCTGGTGCCGGGCTTGGCGTCGAATACTTCGACGCTCAGTCCTCGCTGACCCAGTTCAGCCGCGAGAAACAATCCGACAGGGCCACCGCCCACGATTACTACGTCGCAGTCCACCAATTACGTCTCCTGTTCTTTTATTTCCGGCAATGGATGCGACGTTAAACGTTAATGTTGTATAAATCTATACAATGAATTTCATATCGATAATGAATTGGGTGCATAGATGCAGCAGCCTGACCTGAATTTTCTTTATGTCCTGCAGGCGCTGGCAGACGAGCGCAGTGTGTCGCGAGCGGCGGATCGGCTGGGCTTGACACAACCGGCGGTCAGCCATGCGTTGGGGAAATTGCGCGTGCTCTTTCAGGACGACCTGTTCGTGCGGGCCGGGTCCGTCATGGCACCCACGCCGGTCGGTGAACACCTCATTGAAGGCGTGGCGCACGCATTGGCTGTCATCCAGCAAGAGATATGGAGTGCCAAGTCTTTCGACGCGACAACGACCACGCGGACATTTTCCGTCTGTCTAAGCGACATGGGTGTGATCGTCCTGCTACCACGGCTTCTGGCGGCTCTGCGCGAGCGCGCGCCGCTGGCTTCGTTGAGACCGATTCAATTGCCGTCGCTGGAATTGGCGAGTGCGCTTCAAGATGGCGCGATCGATCTGGCAATCGGATACTTAGGCAGGCTTGGGGACAATCTTCATCAGCAACCGCTGTTTCACAGGTCGCTGGTCGGCATTGTCAAAGGGGGGACCAGGCGCAGGAAGGTCAGCATGACGCTGGAGCAATTCATCGGCAGAAAACATGTGGTCGCGGGAACGCTGGCGCTCACGAATCAATTGCTCGAGAAAGAAATGCGACGCCTTGGGGCACGGCTGAATGTAGGAGTCGATGTGCCTTATCTGCTTGCCGTTCCAAGTCTGGTCGCGACTTCGGATTTCATTGCTGCGGTACCGGACGAACTCGCCGACTTGTTCTCGCGGCTGGCAAATGTAGATGTCTTCCCGCTGCCAATAAAACTGCCCGACCTGACTGTCCAGCAGTTCTGGCATGCCCGGCATCACAACGACGCCGGGCATCGATGGTTCAGAGGTGTCGTCGCCGAAACGCTCCGTCAGTATGATACGCAGTCTTGAGCATCCACCGAATCAACCTTCGCGAAACAGGAAGCTATAAGCGTTCAACGCCGGCACGCCGCCAAGATGCGCATACAGCACCTTCGAGCCTTCCGGGAATTCGCCGCGTTTCACTTTATCGATCATGCCGTGCATGGACTTGCCTTCGTACACAGGGTCGGTCAACACACCCTCCAGCCTCGCGCACAGGCGGATAGCCTCGAGCGTCCCTTCGTTCGGCAAGCCGTATTCGGGACCGCCATAGCGTTCATCCAGCACGATATCGTTCAACGTGATCTCACGTCCGAGCTCTACTTGCTCGGCAGTTTGCCGCGCGATCCGATGGATCTGCTCACGGGTCTTTTCAGGCTTCGCCGATGCATCGATACCAATCACCCGGTCCGCGCGTCCGTCCGCCGAAAAACCCACGACCATGCCGGCCTGGGTGCTGCCCGTGACTGAGCAGACCACGATGTAATCGAACTTGAAACCAAGCTCCGCTTCCTGCTGGCGCACTTCCTCCGCAAAACCCACGAAGCCCAGGCCGCCGAGCGGATGATCCGAACAACCTGCCGGAATCGCGTAGGGCTTGCCACCGGCCTTCCGGACATCTTCCAGCGCATCTTCCCAGCTCTTGCGAAAGCCGATGTCGAAACCGTCTGCGACGAGACGCACATCGGCCCCCATGATCCGCGACATCTGGATATTGCCAACGCGGTCATACACCGCGTCCGAGTAGTTCACCCAGTTCTCCTGTACCAGCACGCATTTCATGCCGAGATGCGCGGCAACGGCTGCGACCTGACGCGTCTGGTTCGACTGAATCCCGCCGATGGAGACAAGCGTGTCGCAACCTTGCGCGATCGCTTCGGGGATCAGGTACTCGAGCTTGCGGGTTTTATTGCCGCCGAATGCGAGGCCGCTGTTGCAGTCTTCACGCTTGGCATAGAGCTCGACCTTGCCGCCAAGGTGGTCTGACAGCCGTGCGAGCGGCTGGATCGGCGTCGGCCCGAAAGTAAGCGCGTGACGGGGAAATTTCTTGAGGTTCATGTGTCGCTCCGGTGATCAGCCAAGTCGTCGCATTAATTTGCGTCGATGGGAAGTATGGTAAAAAACTTCGGCTGAAGCAGGGTTGCGAATAAATTATCGTTTGTTTAATTCTCACTGATTGAAAGACTGGTCGAGGTAATTAACGTGTGGAGAAATAGACATGAGCGCAACAAAAGTTCGTGCCAGCTCGCGGGTAAGCGATCAATCGGGAGCCGAGCTGGACCGCGTCGACCGTGCGATCCTCAGGCAGCTTCAGCGTGACGCCTCCATATCCAACGTCGCGCTTGCGGCCAAGGTGAACTTGAGTCCACCGGCGTGTTTGCGTCGTGTTGAACGGCTTAAACAGGCGAAGCTGATCCGCGGGACGGTCGCGTTGCTGGACCCGAAGAAACTCAACGCGGCCATGCTGATGATCATCGGCGTGGTGCTGGATCGCTCCACGCCCGAGTCCTTCGCCGCGTTCGAGAAAGCCGCGCAAAAGGTCTCAGGATGCATGGAGTGCCACATTGTGACGGGCGAGTTCGACTGCTTCATGCTGGTACGCACGCGCGACAGCGAGAGTTTCAACCGCCTGCATGCGGAACAGTTGTTGTACTTGCCGGGTGTGCGTCAGGTCAGGACGTTCATGGTGCTCAAGGAAATCCTGTCGACCACCAGTTTCCCTATCTAGCGTTTCTGAGCCTGCACGAAGGCATTGCCAAGCTGACGGAAAATCACTATGTTTTGCGGGGCAGCAGAACCACGCTTCAGATCAAACGATTAGACAGATCAATGCGCCGACGGCCTGAGCCCCATGCCATCGGCCAACCAACCGGACCATAGGAATTCCACGCATGACAACGACCGCACAATTCGACAATGTCTCGATCATCAAACACGCCAATATCTACTTCGATGGCAAATGTGTCTCGCATACCATCCTGCTTGCCGATGGCACGCGCAAGACGCTAGGCGTTATTTTTCCGGCCCTGCTGACGTTCTCGACGCAAGCGCCGGAACAGATCGACGTCAATGCCGGACGATGCCGCGTGCGTAATCCGGGAGAGGACGCATGGCGTGAATACGGCGCGGGCGAGTCCATCACCGTGCCGGGCAATACCAGCTTCGAGATCGAAGTGATTGAAACCGTTGATTACGTCTGTCACTACTTTTGAGCTGGAAAGACCGACGATTGACGTGACGGCGAGGGTTCTTCACGCCGTCAGTACAGCGTCTTCGGCCAACGCATGACGTGCGCGACGTGCACTACAGGTCCGCGATCTGCCGGCGCGCCGCCACCGGACAAAGCTCAACGTACATCTGAACCAGCCACGCGTGCGGGCATTCGTTGCTGATCGAAATATCGTTCGCGTTGACGTCGCTCAACCGGATCTGGCGGTTCCGCAACGCGTGCCTGAACGCGCAGCTTGCCTTGTGCCGCGCAAACAGCGCGCCGAGTCCCGCGATAACGAATAATGTCATCCGGAGTCCGAACGTACCCGAATCGTCCAACGGTACGCGGAGCACAAACACAATGCAAAGGCATACCGCCGTCAGCACTCCCACCGACGCTGACAACAGCACCGCGTGAGCGCGCAATGTGATCGACAGGGTGGTTTGCATGACGGTCTCTCCGGGCTTGCGCCAGGCGGAATTAGCTTTCAATCTCGAACAAGGCCTCGCTTTCTTCCCGGCAATGCGGAATCCACGTTGCGCATAGAGTGCGCGAGGCATGCTTAAGCGACGCTTATCCGCGCGCGGAACGTTCAACTACCCAGAATTGATTTGAAAGCTTCGGCGCCGCTTTGGGCCGCCGCAGGGCTGTAGCCCAGGATTTATTTGCCGATCGCGGCCATCTGCCGGAGACGTCGGGCCAGCGCCTTCGATACCACCGGCTTCGCGCCACCTTCCGCACTGCTGGCTGCTTCGCTTTCCTTGAGGAACACGGCTGTCTCGCGCGCGACGATTTCCCGCTCGTTGTCGGAGGTGATCATGTGATACGAATCGTCGAGATAGATGGTGCGCATGACCGTCGATCCAATATTGGACGCGACGAATTGCGCATTGCGCGGGCTTGACGTCTCATCGTCGATAGCGTGAATCAACAGGCAATCGTTCTTCAGCGCGGCCAGTGTTTTTTTCACGCTGGCGGCGAGCCGGCTGGCTTCGTGCAATGCGGGAAGCGAGATGCTCGACGGGCCGACTTCGCTCAGGTCGTTGCGCTGCATCGCCCGGCCGACCTTCGCGCGCAACGCCTCGTTGCGCAGCCCGAACGGCGACTCTTCGCGATACCGCCAGCGATGCCGCAACGGCGTGTAATACGCCCAGCCGAGCAGGAAGCGATACCACGGCATGGCCCAGCCGTCGTAGTCGAGCGTGACGGACAGCAGCACGATAGCCTGCGCGCTGGGCCGTTCACGCACCAGCGCCAGCGCCAGCGTGGCGCCCATGGACAGGCCGCACACGGACACGCGCGGGTAACGCGCGCTCAGCGCATCGAATTCCTTCACGGCAGCCGTGACCCACGCTTCCATCTTCAGTTCCGGCGTGCCTGCGCTGTAACCGTGGAGGTTGGGCACGCACGTGGTGAGCCCTTCGCTATTCAAATAGCGCGCGAGATGGCGCATTTCAAGCGGTGAACTGGACAGGCCGTGCAGCATCAGGACGGCATGGTCGCTGCCGGAGTAGAAGGTCGACGTATTCAACGCGGGCGTTTCCTTGGTCACGCTAATCAACCCTGCGCAAGATCAGGAACTCGCCGGCATGCGTGGTAAAACGCTCGCAGATGCATTCCACGAGTTTATGCACGCCATCGCCGGAACCAATGCGCACGCGATGCCGCCCCGGTTGCAAACCACGCTGAAGCCTTTCGATATCGTCAGGATGCGCACTGGCAAAAAGCCGCCCTGGCGCCATTTCCTTCGCGCCTTGCGCCGCGTTGCGATCGACCGCCTGCAGCAGGATGATGGCGTCGTGATAATGCGGAAGATGCCGCACGAGCCGATGCGTTTCGTCCACCGCACGGCGCGAAAGCGCACGCTCGTTATCGGCGCGCAGCAGCATTTCATAGCGCGAGAGAGCCACCGCCGCTATCAGTTCTGCGCTGAACTGCGCGCGTCGGAGCCGTTCAATAAGGGTAATCGTGGAAAGCGTGACAAGCGGATAAGAAATCGCCAGCATCACGTCAGCGCGATTGATGACAGCAATCTCGCCGTAAGGTGGCACGAACAGGTAATCGGCAATGCCCAGTCCCAACAGCATGACCGTCAGCGAAGGGATGAGCCCAAAGAAGTATTCGACCATGGCCGCCGCTATGCAGAAGGCGACGCCCGGCATGACCGGGCCAAGGAACGGGTGCAAGGCAAGCCTGACGCCGCTTGCGATACAAAGCGCAAGCGCGCTCATTAACCACACTCGCTTGCCTCGCGGCGCCCAGCGGCGGGCGTTTTGAATATTCATTAATGCGGCTTGTGTCAGCGGGATATCCAGGACGGGGGTGAATTATTACACACAGTTACACGCATTGTGCTACCCAGTTGCTTAAGACATGCTTAAGGTCTTGTTAGCGGCTGACTTGTCGCTCAGGGCTGTAATTTTTCAGTTGTTTATAATCGCCGAATACTAAGGATTACTGGCAATTTTCGACGTTCGGACAAGCAGCGATTGATTCCTGGAAGTCCGTGCTTAAGAAACGCTTAAGGAATACTTAAGCACCTTCCAGGGACAATTCATGCTCGATACTTGTTGGCAAGACCGGGGAACTTCACGATGCGGCTATTACTGGTGGAAGACGACGAAATGATTGCCGAGACCGTGCTGGATTCCATGCGCCGGCTGGGTTACGCAATCGACTGGGCGGCGGATGGACGCGCCGCTGACCTGTCGCTTGCCAATGGGGTGTACGACCTTGTTTTGCTCGACCTCGGCCTGCCGAAACGCGATGGCATACAGGTGTTAAACACGTACCGCAAAGCGGGCGGTGCGGCGTCGGTCATCATCCTGACGGCGCGCGATGCGGTGGACGACCGCGTTCGCGGACTAGATGCAGGCGCGGACGACTACCTCATGAAGCCTTTCGATCTCGACGAACTCGCCGCACGCGTGCGCGCTGCACTCCGGCGTCGTACCGGACAAAAGCAGCCTGTTTATACGCATGGCGAGCTAGCGCTGGATCCCGCGTCGCACGAGGCTAGCAAGGCCGGCGTGCCGTTGCCGCTGGTGCCACGCGAGTTCGCGTTGCTCCAGGTGCTGATCGAGGAGCCCACGCGCGTATTCAGGCGTGCGGAGCTGGAGGAGAAGCTGTACGGATGGGGCGAGGAAGTGGGCAGCAATACCATTGAAGTGCATGTCCACAGCCTGCGGCGCAAGATTGGCGCGGAGCAGATACTGACGGTCCGGGGCGTGGGCTATCGGCTCAAGGGACTCGAATGACATCCATTCGCCGCTGGCTGCTCGGCTGGCTGATCTTCGGGCTGGCGGCGACGTCGCTGATCGCGGCCTATGGCATCTTCCACACCGCGCGCCGCGAGGCGAGCGAGTTGTTCGATTACGAACTGCGCACCGTCGCGTTGTCGTTACCCGGGAATATTGCTGCGGCCGATGCTGCCGACCGGGCCAGCCACGACTTCAACGGCATAGCCGACGACCGGATCGCCATCGATATCTGGGACAAGCAAGGCAAGCTCGTTTATCACTCGCTCAAGGAGCCAGCGTTGCCGCGCGTCGCCGAGGGATTCCGGTCGATTAAACGCGATGACTATTCGTGGCGTGTGTTTGGCCTGCAGCAGCCGGACCGATACATCCAGGTGGCGCAACCGTTCTCCGTTCGCGAGGATCTGGCGTTGCGGCTCGCATGGCGCACGTTGTGGCCGCTCGCGCTGGTCGTGCCCGTGACCATTGCGCTGGTGTTGTTTGTCGTGGCGCGGGGCCTTGCGCCTATTGGTGGATTGTCGCGGGCGTTATCGCGGCGCTCGCTTGACTCGCTTGAACCGTTGCAAGTGGGCACGCGAGTACCCGTGGAGATCCGCCCGCTGGTCGATGCGTTGAACGACTTGCTCCGGCGATTAAGCGACGCGTCGCAGGCGCAGCGAATCTTTGTTGCCGACGCAGCCCACGAGTTGCGCACGCCGCTAACCGCATTGAAGTTGCAACTTCAGGCGGCACGTCGCGACGGCACGTTGCAAGGCGATGGCCAGACACTGGAACGTCTTGAGGGGCGGTTGAACCGGATCATCCACCTTGCACATCAGTTATTAGCGATGGCGCGCGAGGATGCGAACCGGGCGGCTTCCACGACGCTCATGAGTCTGCGTCGGCTTGCGGAGCGGTCTGTGAGTGATCTGTCGTTGCTGGCGGAGGCCAAGGGTATCGATCTCGGACTGGAGGAGCGCGGGCGCGATACATCGGACAACTATGTCGTGCTGGGCGATGAACACGCGCTGGGAATCCTGTTGAACAACCTGATCGATAACGCGATTCGCCATACACCCGAGGGCGGTAAGGTCGATGTGATCCTCGCGCGCGATGCACAGGGTGTGGGCGTTGAAGTCATCGATACAGGGACGGGCATTGCCCCCGATGAACTCAACCGTGTCTTCGACCGGTTTTATCGCGGTGCCGGTGCGCAGGGATCGGGCAGCGGACTGGGACTCGCGATTGCGTCAAGCATTGCGGGGCGGCATGGGGCTACGCTCGAGGTGCGCAATCGCGATGGCGGGGGTGGGCTGATTGTGAAAGTGGGCGGGCTGGCGGCGGGAGTCGTCACCGGCTAAACCCTCAATCCACCAACGCCCCATCGTCGTCAAAAAACGGATACGGCCCGTCGAACTGCTCAACGTATTCATGATGCGACACAAGCCCCACGCCCGCCGTCCAATAGTGCAACGCGAACGCCCCAGGCTCGAGCACGAATGCCGAAGGCGCATCGGCATGCAGATCAAGCACCACCTGATGCGCGGTCGACGGCGCGATAGAAGCGATCGTCCCCGCGAACCGCTTATGCACCGGCCGATGCACATGCCCGCACAAAACGCGCTCCACATTCGGATACCGCGAAATCAGCGCCTCCAGCTTCGCCGACGCCTGCGCGTCGAGCGCCATGTCGTCCATATGCCCAATACCGGTAGCAAACGGCGGATGATGCAACGCCACAATTACCGGCCGGCCGTCAGCCGCCTTCAACTCACGTTCAAGCCACGCAAGACGCGCGTCGCATAACGTGCCCGGACTTTCCCGCGGCTTCTGCGAATCCAGCGCAATGACCCGCATATCGTGCAGATCGAACGCGTATTGCACGAAGTCGCTACCCGTACCGCTGTCGTGCAAATAATGCGCATCGAAAACCTCGCGCAACGCCGCGCGATCGTCGTGATTCCCGACCATCAGGTACACCGGTATTTCCAACGGTTTCAGACACGCCGCTAGATGCCGGTATTCATCGGCGGTGCCAAAATCCACCAGGTCACCGGTCACAAGCACGGCATCCGGACGCGGGCTCAGCGCGTTCAGCCGTTCGACACAGGCACGCAAACAAGCGGCGGTATCGACTTTTTTATACGCAAGCACACCGGGAAGCTTGATATGCAAATCGGTGATTTGAGCGAGCAGCATGGCATCTCCTTGGTTTGACCTGAAGCGAACGCGAAGCCTCAATGCAGCGCAACCCATCCTTCATCGCGCACCGATATCCCCACGGCCGTTCCCTGCGCCAGTTCAACGCGGCCGGGCACATCGACAATCAATGCATCCGGTGCCGCGTCCCTGATTTTCAACCGGGTGCGTTCACCCAGAAACAGCGCCGACTCCACCGCGCCGCGCAACTGCGCAGACTGCGGGTCGACAAGCACTGCATCTTCCGGTCGGAAGAAAATTTCCGACCGTGCACCCTCGCGCGCGCGCAGTTGCGCAACGAGCCCCGTGACGCTAATCGTACCGCCAAGCGTGACGAATGCGTCATCGCGACACTCGCCCGTCACCCGGTTCAATGTGCCGATGAATTGCGCCACCGCGCGGCTCGCGGGCTGGTAGTAAATCTCACGCGGCGTACCGCATTGCTCGATGCGCCCGGCGCTCATCACCACGATCCTGTCGGCCAGCGCCATCGCTTCGGACTGGTCATGCGTGACATAGATGCTGGTCACGCGAAGTTCGCGCAGCAACGCATTCATCTCGGCACGCAAGGTTTCGCGCAAGCGGGCGTCGAGTGCGGTCAGCGGTTCATCGAGCAACAATACACGCGGCCTCGGGGCCAGCGCGCGAGCCAGCGCAACACGCTGACGCTGACCGCCGGACAACTCGGTAATCGACTTGTCGGCATGCGCCGTCAGCTCGGTCATTTCAAGCAGTTCATCTACCCGTCGACGCGCCGCCGAGACCTCGACCTTCTGGATCCGCAAGCCATAACCCACGTTGCCGCGCACCGTGAGATTGGGAAACAGCGCGTAGTTCTGGAACACCATGCCTACCTGACGACGCTCGATAGGCAATGCCGTGACATCGTCGGCACCGAAGCTCACGCGGCCGCCGGCATCGGGCTTTTCCAGGCCCGCGATCAACCGCAACGTAGTGGTCTTGCCGCAGCCTGACGGTCCGAGCAGCACGAGCGTTTCGCCAGGTTCGATGCTGAGATCGACAGGTTCGAGCACGCGCTGCCCGCGAAATGTTTTCGCGCAACGGCTGAGGGTGACGGGAACGGCTTCGAGTCTCATCGTGCAGTCTCTACAGGTTGTGTAAGTGGTTGCTGCTCTGGAGCACTGCTTTTCGATAACGCGCGCTTGCGTTTCGCCGCGGCACGCGCACTCTGCGCGCCCACCGGATCGACACCCAGCCATTGCATCGCAATCAGCAACGGCAAGGTCATCAGCAAGAAAAGAATGGTGTAGGCGCTGCCGACTTCAAGGCGCATGGACGCGTAGGCATCGGCGAGACCGACGGGCAAAGTCTTGGTGTCGGGCGTATGCAGCATCCACGTCAGGTTGAATTCACCTATCGACAAAGTCAGCACCGCGAGCGCACCAGCGACAATGCCAGGACGCGCATTCGGGAGCACGATTGTCAGGAAGCGCTGCGTGAACGACGCGCCCAAACTGGCCGCGCCCTCTTCCATGGTTCGCAGATCGGTGCCTGCGCAAACGGCTGCAACCGAGCGCACCATGAATGGCAGGGTAAAGACCACGTGCCCTGCAACGATGAACCACATGCTCGATCGAAACGCGCTCCAGCCACCGTACACGGACAACAAAGCCAACGCCGTAGCGAGACCCGGCAACGCGATAGGCAGGACCAAGAGTTCTTCGACAAACCGCGCCCAGCGCGTATTGCTGCGTGCCAGTGCGTACGCTGCCGGCACACCAATCGCGAGCGTGATGGCAAGCGTCGCAAGCGCGATCTCAATTGATAGCCAGACCGAACCCTGATACATCGCCCACACTTGTTCGAGCCATTTAAGCGTCAGCCCACTCGATACACCGCGAAAATAGTTGACGGTCAATCCGGCCATGACCGACATCACCACGGGCACGACCATGAACGCAACCAGCGCAAGCGTCAGCAGCAGTTGCCCTGCAACGAGCAGACGACGCGGCTTAAGGAACTCAGGCATAAGCGTCCTCATGCAGTTGCGGCAACAGTCGCGCCGGTGAGGCTGCGCGCAACCGCCAGTACGGCCCACGTCACCAGGCCCAGCACGATCGATAACGCCGCCGCCGTCGCAAGATTCGCGTTCAGCGTGAACTCGGTGTAGATGGTCATCGGCAATACGTCGAGGTCGGTGGCGAGTGTGAACGCGGTGCCGAATGCGCCCATCGCGGTAGCAAAACACACGGCGCCCGCCGCGATCAACGCAGGCATCAGCGCGGGCATGATCACGTCTATAAAGATGCGCCACGGCGATGCCCCCAGCGAACGCGCCGCTTCTTCCAGCGACGCATCCAGCTTCGTCGCAGCCGCCATCACAGTGACGATCACGCGCGGAATCGAAAAATAAAGATAGCCCAGGAACAGGCCGCTGAGTGAATAAGCGAACACCCAGCGGTCGCCCGTCAGCCGTGTTGAAATGGCGCCGATCAACCCCTGGCGCCCGGCGAGCATGATCACCATGAACCCCACCACCACGCCGGGAAACGCGAGCGGAAACGTCAGCAGCGCGACCAGCAAGCGCTTGGCCGGCAACTCGCGTCGCGCGAGAAACAAACCGGTGATAGTCGACAATACCAACGTCGCCGCCGTCACCGCCAGCGACAACGCAACGGTCGCGAGCAAGCTATGCAGATAACGCGCGTTGGTCAGGACCTCGCGATACGCGGTGAACGCGTCCGGCACCGCGCTGGCCTGCAGCAACGCGACCAGCGGCAGCAGCCAGAACGCGCAGAAGACAGCCAGCGCGGGTGCCAGCAGGAAGACCCGCGCGCGGGTGGAGAAGGTGGAATCTTGCATCGCTAAAGTGTCAGTGCATGACGCGCAAATACTCTTCGCCGAACGCGCTTTGCTTCGCGGCCATCTTCGCGAAGTCGACGTCCTTGGCGCGCGCATACTCCGACGCCGGCAAGAACTTCGCAGCGATATCAGGCGGCAACGTTCCACCGCGAACCGGTCGCAAATACGCGTTCGCCCACAGGCGCTGTCCTTCATCCGACAGCACGAAATCCAGCACTTTCTCGCCGTTCGCCTGATGCGGCGCGCCCTTCACGAGACTCATCACATAGGGCACCACGATCGTGCCTTCCTTCGGAATCACGAACTCAACGTTCGCATGATCCTTGTATTTCGCACGATACGCGTCGAAGTCATAGTCCAGAAGAATCGGAATCTCGCCCGACATCACGCGTGCATAAGCGGTCTGTTTCGGCACGATCGGCGCGTTCGCTTTCATCTTCGCGAACCAGTCGAGACCGGGCTTGAAGTTATCGAGCGTGCCGCCCAGCGCCTGATTCACTGCCACTGCACCCGCGTATCCCACGAACGCCGATGACGGATCAAGATACCCAACCATGCCCTTGTATTCCGGCTTCAACAGGTCGGCCCACGAGCGCGGTACCGGCTTGCCATCGAGCGCATCCTTGTTCACGAAAAAGCCTAGCGTGCCGGAGTGAATCGCGAACCAGGAGCCGTCAGGATCCTTCATGCCGGCAGGGATATCGTTCCAATGCGCAGGTTTATACGGCTGCACGAGACCCTTGTCTTTCGCCTGGAACGCCGACGACACGCCGAGATACACCACGTCCGCAATCGGGCTCTTTTGCTCGGCCATCATCTGCGCGATCGCCTGGCCGGAGTTCTTGTTATCGAACGGCACGCGGATGCCGGTCTGCTTCTGGATAGCAGCAATCTGGCTCGCCCAGTCCGCCCATTCCGGCGGACAGTTGTAGCAAATCGCCGTGTTGTCGGCATAAGCCGCGCCGGCCGCGCAAAACGTAGCCGTCGCTGCAAGCAGCGTAGCGAGGACATGACGGATTTTCATGCAGGTTTCTCCGATACGAGGGAGGCCGTTGTGGCCGCGGGATCGATCAATGACGCGATAGTCGCGCCGGTTCTTACGCTATGAGGCAACTTGAACGGAATGGGGCCGCTGGTGGTATCGCCGGGAAGGCCGAGCTGCGTGGCGAGATGAAGCCACGCGCACCGGCCGATCTCGCGGTTCGGCGTGGCGACGCTGGACAACGCTGTCGACAACCATTCGCCAAGCGGAATGCCATCGAAACCAAGCACTGAAATATCGTGCGGCACGGACAAGCCCGCATGCCGCAAACCGCGCATCACGATAATCGCCAAGCGGTCATTGCTGCAGAAAAGCGCAGTGGGGCGGCGAACAGGATCGGCGAGATGAGCGAGCAGCGAAGCCGGTAAATCGTCTGCATTGAAATCAAGTTCAAGCGGTGGATGAGGCGCGAGACCGGCGTCGAGCATCGCGTCTTCGTAACCGCGATACCGCAAGCGCGCACGGTCCGATTCGGCGAACGAACCCGCGAGCATCAGGATTCGACGATGCCCGCGCTGCAACAAAGCACACACGCCATCACGCGCCGCCCGCCGGTTATCGACCGACACCGCCGCGCGATACGCCGTGTCGTTATGCGCCAGCACATAAGGCAAGCCGATGCGATCAAGTTCGTCCAGCAACGGGTTGGATTCGGCATCGGCGACTGTCGCGATCAGGCCATCCACGCGCTGCTCGCGCAAAGTCTCGATCGCGCGACGCTCACGCGCGCTGTCATACGCAGTGGTCATCAGCATCAGCCGATAGTCACTGGCAGAGGCCGCTTCATCGATGCCTTGCAACGACTCGGCGAAGACCGGGTTGGCGAGCGTGGGTACGACCACGCCGACCAGCCGCGTGCGCACGCCGCGAAGTTGGCGGCCTCGTGCGCTGGGCATGAAGTCGAGCGCTTCGATCGATTCGCGCACCTTGGCAAGCGTCTCCGCATTCAGCAATTGCGGTGCGTTGAGTGCACGCGAAACAGTGGCGATAGACACGCCTGAATGCGCGGCAACGTCCTTGATGGTCGAGTGCATGAGTGATGGCAAGAATGAAATGAAAACGTTTACAGAAGCGATTATCGAAGCGCTCTGTGACGTCCGCGTGAAAGCAAGCGACTCATTGCCATGGGCTTCATTCGAGCTTTTTCATGCAATTAAAAGTGCCGCTGTCAAACCGTGGATTCAGCGTTGGAGCGCTGATTCCAGCGTGATTTGACGTCCGGCCTTACCGACTCTTTCTGCTTGTTATTTTCACGTAACCCCAGCGAAAGCGGACCGTCTTTTAGGGTTCATACGCAAGTGTTCCAATGCGCTCGGATCGAAAGAAAGGTCTTTGAACAGTCCGCATCCTAGTCCGCACCCGTCCCCAAAGGCCACGCGGCCACAACAAGCACTGAAACAACGACATCGGGAGCTTCACACATGTTTCGTCGAGCCTTAATGGTTGGCGTACCCACCGCAGCAATGGCCATCGGCCTATATGCCTGCGGCGGCAGCAACAACAGCAGCAGCGGGTCCATCCAGAACCGGATCGCGACCGCTACCCCCATCAAGCACGTCGTCGTGATCTATAACGAGAACGTCTCGTTCGATCACTACTTCGCGACTTACCCGAACGCAGCGAACCCGGCAGGCGAACCGGCATTCACGCCGGCTGCAGGTACGCCGGCAATCAATGGGCTTAGCGGCACGTTGCTGACGGCCAACCCCAACTTCACGAATACGGCGAACGGCACGGGCGCAGCCAATCCGTTCCGCCTGGACCGGACGCAAGCCGCGACCGCCGACCAGAACCACTCGTACACGCCGGAACAACACGCCTACGATAACGGCGCAGCCGACCTCTTCCCGAAGTTCACGGGTAAGGGCACGGCAGGCGGCGCAGGCGCATTCGGTACCGCAGGCCAGGTCATGGGCTACTACGACGGCAACACGGTCGGCGCTCTGTGGAACTACGCGCAGCACTTCGCAATGAGCGACAACGCGTACACGGCCACGTACGGTCCGTCGACGCCCGGTGCACTCGAAGTCGTGTCGGGCCAAACGAACGGCCTGACGCCGGTCAAGTTCAGCACGGCCGCAGTCAGTGCAACGAACACGGGCTCGTACTACGTGAACGACGGTCAAGGCGGCTTCACGCTGATTAACGACGTCGATCCGGCCAACGATATCTGCTCGAGCACGACCGACACCGCATTGCTGGCCGCCAAGAACATCGGCGACTTGCTGAACGCGCAGAACATCTCGTGGGGCGGCTTCATGGGCGGCTTCAACCTGGCGACCGTGAACAGCAACGGCACGACGGGTTGCAAGCGCAGCACGTTGTCGCCGGTCGTGGGTCAGGCTACTGCCGACTACGTCCCGCACCACAACTGGTTCCAGTACTTCGCATCGACGGCTAACCCGACGCACGCACGTCCGAGCTCGACGGCAGTGATCGGCTTGTCGCTTGAAGCGGATGGCAAGACGCCGGAACCCGCAAACCACCAATACGACACCGACGACTTCATTGCAGCGGTCAAGGCGGGTAACTATCCGTCGGTCAGCTTCATCAAGGCGCCGGCGTTCCAGGATGGCCACGCAGGTTATTCGGATCCGCTCGATGAGCAGGCTTTCACCGCGAAGATCGTCAACTTCCTGCAGCAGCAGCCGGACTGGGCGAGCACCGCTGTGATCGTGGCGTGGGATGACTCGGACGGCTGGTACGACCATGCTTACGCAGTGCCGACCTCGGCGTCGTTCGATGCGATCGCCGACCAGGTCAACGGTGCGGGCACGTGCGGTACGGCTACGGCTCCGCTGGGTGTGAAGGGCGCGCCGGTGAACGGCCGCTGCGGTCCGGGCACGCGTATTCCATTCGTCGTGATCTCGCCGTGGGCGAAGGTGAACTACGTGGACCACACGCAGATTACCCAGGCTTCGGTGGTTCGCTTCATTGAAGACAACTGGCTCAACGGTGCGCGTCTCGGTGGCGGTTCGTTCGACGCGACTGCAGGCAGCATCAACGGCATGTTCAACTTCAGCGGTCCGGGTAACAACCCGACGCTGTTCGTCGACCCGAACCTGGGTACGCCGGTCGCATCGGTTCCCGCGATCTGATCGTAGTCTGAACGCCTGCGTCGGCTCACTGACGCAGGCGGCAATGTTCTTGTCGCGTCGCCGCCGGGCAATTGGCCGGCGGCGTTTTTTCAATGCTGCTTCTGCTTCCTGGCTCACATGTCGCACACCGTCATACCTCCGGTTACGCCCACCACAGGCGAGAAGCCACGCCTTCCCCGCCCGAAACATGTCTTGCTCGGATGCCTCGCCGCCGTGGTCGTGGGCGCCGTCGGATTCAGCGCATGGGCCGTCGCGTTCCCCTCCCAAGTACCTGCCCGCGTGGGCGCTGTCGTGGAAGACCTGACGGGCGCCAATCCGGCTCCTGTCGTACTCTCCCGTCCGCCGGTCGAGCCGCTGAGCGCGGTCGCGCAACTCGGCCAGAAGATTTTCTTCGACGAGTCGTTGTCCGGCTCCGGGAAACAGTCCTGCGCGTCCTGTCACAGCCCGGACCACGCCTACGGACCGCCGAACAAACTTTCCGTGCAGCTGGGCGGACCGCACATGAATCTGGAAGGCTACCGTCCGCCGCCTTCCCTGATGTATTTGTATCTGCAGCCTAACTTCAGCATTGGCCCCGACGCGGGTGAAGCCGAAGCGCCGCCGGATTTCGCCGCGCTTGCCTCGCAAGCCGCAGGAACCGCCAAGGCGCAAAAGAATGCGGGCGTCGCGCCCGCTGCGCCGGCCATGGTGCCGCAAGGCGGATTCTTCTGGGACGGCCGCGCCGATACGCTGCAAGCTCAAGCGTCCGGCCCGATGCTCAACCCCGTGGAAATGGCCAATAGCAGCGAAGCCGATGTCGCCGCAAAATTGCAGCGCACGGCGTACAAGGACGACTTCACGAAGTTGTTCGGCGCAAATATTTTCCAGAGCACGCAGCTCACCGTCTCCGAGGCCATGTTCGCAATTGCGCGCTATCAGGTCGAAGAGCAGTCGTTCCATCCGTACTCGAGCAAATACGATTACTGGCTCGAAGGCAAGGCGCGGCTCTCCCAAACCGAGTTGCGCGGCTTGCGCCTCTTCAACAATCCCGACATGGCCAACTGCGCCGGTTGCCATCTGTCGAAGCCGAGTGCCGACGGCATCCCGCCGATGTTCACCGACTACCAGTACGAAGCGCTCGGCGTTCCGCGTAACACCACGCTTGCTGTGAACCACGATCCGAAGTTCTACGACATGGGCGTGTGCGGCCCGTTCCGTGACGATATCAAGGACCAGACGCAGTATTGCGGCATGTTCCTCACGCCCACGCTGCGGAACTCCGCTACGCGGCAAGTGTTCTTCCATAACGGCGTCTATCATTCGCTCGACGACGTCATGTCGTTCTACAACGACCGCAATACGGCGCCGGAGAAGTTCTATCCGAAGGGCGCTGACGGCAAGGTCAACAAGTACGATGACCTGCCGGCGAAGTTCCACGCGAATGTCGATGTGGCCGACGCCCCGTTCGACCGCAAGTTCGGCGACAAGCCCGCGATGACGGATCAGGAGATGAAGGACATCATCGCGTTCCTGCATACCCTGACCGACGGTTATCAAAAGGGCAGCTGACTTTTTGATCAGCTCTTCGCGAGCTTGATGCTGGAGGCGTCCGCGGTCAGGTAACCGACCGTGGCGCCGAAGCGGTCCTTGTAGTTGGCGCGCACGAGCGGGTCCAGCGCGGCCTTCACCTTGTCGTGAACCGGGCTTTCCCAATCGCCCGCGTGCTGGAAGTTGCTCATGATGTAAGTCCAGCCGTTGATCTCGTCAACCGCGTGAAGGCCGGTCGATTCCGCGCCGGCCGGACACGACAGCACGCGCGACAAAGTCTGCGTGTCCACGTTGTAAGCCCACAGGAAGTTGTTCACGTGCATGCTCGAATCCTCGCCGATGAACAGCGTGCGCAACTTCTCCGAGAACTTCACGTTGTCCGGGTTCGCAATCTTGCTGGCGCTCGCGGTATTGCCGAGCGCATCCGCTGGTGAAAGATCTTCGCCCACCAGCGCGGCTGGCGCAGCCATGTCGACTGGCACCCATTCGCTGTTGATCGCGGCGCCGCTCGTGTCCCTCTGCCCCGCTTTCAGGTTCAACGCATAGACCGCACCGGCGTTGATGGTTTTATCGACGGCTACATCGGTCGATGCCGAGTTGCCCTTCACCATCGACTTCTCGATGCGTGACATCGCGCTGTACACGATCTTGTCCTTCGCATTGATCGTCGTGCCTTCGAGCTTCGTAAAACCCATGCTCCCGCCGATATACGCCGCATAGCGATGCGTCTCCAGATACGCCGCCGCCTTCTCCATGCCGGGCTTGATGCGGATCCAGTTGAACGTGCCGTTAAAATTGATCTTCGTGAAGCTCGCGTCGAGCGGGTCCTTGGTGCTCACGTCCATGATGTCGGATGCCTTTAGCTTCGACGCCATCGCTTCGATCTCCGCACTCGTCGCGCTGCCAATCCTGATCCACGTCAGGTTGGCCGAGCCCGCGCCCATCGATGATGTCTGCGCCCACTTCGCCACATACAGCGTGCCCGAGGACAAGTCCTCTGCCCGGTCCGCGATGAACATGAAGAGGCCACCGTTGGTCGCGTCGTCACCCATCATGACGGTGCGTTTGTCCGGCATCACCTGCACCAGTTCGTGGGAGATGCGTCCGAGGTTGTAGTGTTTCTTGATGGTGCCGGTGCCGTCCGGGTTCACCGTGACTTCCGGGAGATGGCCATAGTTGTACGGGTTCGCGCGGCTCGCGTCGCCATAAAGACTTGTGCTGAACGCCTTGAACTGTGCGTTGGTTGCAATGGTGGTCGCGTCCGGCTCGTACTCTTCGCTCGACAAATGCGTGTTCCATGGCGACAAGCTCGCGCCGCACGTGATCCACAATCCGTTCGCCTTCGACGTATCCACGTTGTGATACTTCACGAGCGTGAGTTTGCCGGTCGTTTGATCCTGGTCGAGCGTGAGCACGGCGATAGGCGAAGGCAACTGTCCATACGCCGACACGAGGCTCTGGTCGCGCGTCGCGTATTCGAACTGCACGACGGCGAACACGGCCTTGCCCTTGATGCCGGCAATGGTGGGTTTATCGAGTGACAGCAGCGAGGTTCCATCCGGGCAGTCCGAGAAGAACTGGCGCTCTTTGCCCGACACGGATTGATCGATGATCGGCTGGTTGTTGATGTCGTAATAACCGCCGGCGAGCGTCGTGCCTCCGCTGCCGTTCGGGACCATGTCGCCCGTTACGAAGAACGGCTGGTAGGCGAGCTTGTACGCTTGTGTCGTGCCGTCGCTGTAAGTCACGCTGAGCGTCGAGCCGACCGTGGTGGTCGCCATGGCGGCCGCGTCCGTGAGGGAGGGCGCGGCCATTGAAGCAAACGAAGCGGACTTGAACGATGCCGACGCGGCCGGTGCCGCCGCGCTGTCGCCGCCGCAGCCTGCCAGGAGCGTGGAAACCGAGAACGCGCCTAGAGGCAGCATGGGTGCGCCCACCAGCAGTTTGAGGGCTTTACGGCGCGATACGTTGGGCTGCTCTTGCATGTCGTCTGGTCCGGTTTTCTATTGAGTGGGGTCCTCGTGTCCCTGTCATTAATGGCCCAGGCACACGCGATGAAGGCGAAGTGTAAGTTTCATTAATGAAAGCTATATGACAGTAAATGGTATTGAATATGGAAGATTTTACGAAGCGCAGGTTGGCGAGCAATGAGGAAGTAGTTTTTTCAACGCGACGATGAAAAGCTTTATGTGGCGTGCGCCGGAGCACGGGCACGCAAAAAGCTGACGTGGATAGAACCTTCGTCATCCGGTTCGATCAAGGAGCTTTCATGAAGCACGATCTTCAATCTGCCCGCCACGCTTCAACCCTCGACTATGAAATCCTCAGGCTGACACCGCACGCGTGGGTCCCGAACAACCGGCGCTTGCCGGTATTGATTTACCGGCGTGCGCTTTCCCCTTCCCGCAAGGACCTCGGCCCGGCATTCGAAGCGCTATTCGCCCTCAACGAATGGCCGCCGCAGTGGCGCGACAGCATCTTCGACTACCACCACTTCCACTCCACGGCGCATGAAGTGCTTGGGGCAATATCGGGGAAAGCAGAGGTGATTGTTGGTGGACCTGGCGGACTCGTGGTCTCGCTAGACCCGGGCGACGTCGTGCTGCTTCCAGCAGGAACCGGCCACTGCCTGCAAGCAACGGAGGGGCGGTTTCAGGTAGTCGGCGCGTACCCCGAAGGGCAGCAATGGGACATCCGGCGCGAGGCGTTATCGGAGGGAGAAATCGCTGCAATGGAGGCGTTGCCGTTTCCACGCAGCGATCCTGTTGGAGGACGCGAAGGTCCATTGCTTGAGCAATGGACTTGAATCAACACGCCCTCGCTATTCCATGACGATCTGAACCTTCACGTCGGTAGGGTTGCCGCTGGCGGCTTCCTCGAACGCCTTGATGCCGTCTGCAAATGCAAACGAGCGCGAGATGAAGGGTTTTACATCGAGCCGGCCCGATGCAATCAACTGGATCGCGCGCGGGAACATATTGGCGTATCGGAACACGGACTCGATCCGCACTTCCTTGATCTGGACCGCGACAATATCGATAGGCACGGCGTGTTGCGGCATCCCGACGAGGACGAGGCAACCGCCGGGACACATCAGGTCGACAATGCCGTCGAACGCTTTTTCGTTGCCGCTGGCTTCGAACACAACGTTCGCGCCCCAACCGCCTGTAAGTTCCGACACCACGTCCTGGACGCGCTGATCGCGAATGTTCACTGCCGTCACGCCCTGCACGCCGCCGATCAGTGCCAGCTTCTCCGGCACGAGATCGCATACGATCGCGCGACTGCATCCCCCTGCGAGCGCGGCCAACGCACACATCATGCCGATGGTGCCGGCGCCCAGAATAACGGCTACATCCCCCGGTTTTATCTTCGCTTTCGTTGCCGCCTGCATGCCGATAGCCAATGGCTCGACAATCGCGCCTTCCGCAAAACTCACGTTGTCCGGCAGCTTGAATGTGAACGCCGCGGGGTGCACGACGAACGGCGTCAGGCAACCGTGCACGGGCGGCGTCGCCCAAAAACGCACGCTCGGGTCGAGGTTGTACATGCCCTCGCGCGACGCCCGTGACTCCATGTCGGGCACGCCCGGTTCCATGCAGACGCGGTCGCCTACTTTCAGATGCTCCACTTCATCGCCGATCTGGATCACGGTTCCCGCCGCTTCGTGACCCAGGACCATCGGCTCGTTGACAACGAACGGCCCGATCCGGCCGTGCTGGTAATAGTGGATATCGCTGCCGCAAATGCCGACCGTATTGATGCGAATCCGTACATCGCGCGCACCGACGGCTTGCGGCAAGGTGAACGGACGCAAGCTGATACGGCGCGCTTCTTCGAGAACCAGTGCTTCCATGATTGAAGCCCTCTGCCATGAGTAAAAGTAGTGAAATCAGCCGGCCTGGAAACGGCCGCTCTTTACATCGTACCCTCCCCCTTTCGTTCCAATACGCGGCCCTGCTGCCGTTGACTTGTGCACGGTGGCACTTTATCCATGCACGAGTGCGTTGAAATCCCACTCCGGTGCATGCCGGCCAGCCTAAAACATCGCGTCACGGGTCTTTTTCATATGGCACACTTCATGCATAGTGAATTTCATTCAAGTATCTTGAACAAAATTCACTAACCCCTCTTTGCGGCGTGGCCGCACGGGAGCATCATGCATCAGTCACTTCGCAGGTTTGTCTTGTCAATGACCGGCGCGCTTGCGCTATGCGCGTCGATTCCGGGTCACGCGCAAAGCGGCGACTTGCTTGCGCGCGTAAAAGCGAACAAGAAAATCACGGTGGGAACTGAAGCGCGTTATGCGCCGTTCGAATCCGTTGAGAACGGCAGGATCGTGGGATACGACAGTGACCTCCTGCAATATGTGCTGAAGTCATTGCCCGACGTCAAGCTCAAGCAACTCGACCTGCCGTTCCAGGGCTTGCTGCCAGGCCTCGATGCCAAGCGCTTTGACATGGTCATCACCGCCGTCACCGTCAACAAGGATCGGGAGAGCCACTTCGCGTTCACGCTGCCCATCGCCGATGCAACCGCAGGCGTCCTCGTGCGTTCGAATGAAGCATCCATCAAGTCTCCCAATGACCTGAACGGCAAGATTGTCGGATCGCAAACGGGCTCGGCGCAATTGCAGGCTCTCATGACGCTCGACAAGAACCTGAAGGCCGCAGGCGGTCCCGGCATCAAGCAGATCAAGCAATACGTCGCCTTCGATGAAGCCTATGCGGACCTCGCGGTCGGCCGTCTGGACGCGGTCGCGCAATCGGCCGCGAATCTTGGACCGCTGCTGAAATCGCGTCCGGGCGTCTTCAGCGTATTGCCGCAAAGCATTGGACCGAAGAGCTATTTTGCGTGGGTCGCGCGTAAGGACGCGGACAGCGCGACGCTGCTCAAGCTTTTCAGCGACGCCATCGCCCGCGCGAATCATGACGGCACCATGAAAGCGCTGCAAATGAAATGGTTCGGTACGACCATGGATGTCCCCGCCGACGCGATGCCCGAACCGTCGATGTAGTCAGGTATTAACAAGCATCAAACATCGACTGATATGAACCCACCCGATCTCCTCGCGCGTTGTCTTGGCTATCTGCCGCAACTCTTGGACGGCGCGATCACGACGCTATGGCTCTCGGCGATCGCAGTGGCGTGCGGCTTTTTCGCGGGCATCTTCATCTACATGATGTCCGCGAGCAAAAGCCGCATGCTGGCCACAGCGGCGCGCGTCTATGTGAGCCTCTTTCGCGGCACGCCAGTCCTCGCGCAATTGCTCGTGTTTTATTACGTGCCCTCGGGACTTGGGTGGGCCATCCCAGGCGTGGTCGCGGCGGCAGTGGGTTTGTCGATGAACACGGCCGCGTATCAGTCGCAGATCCTCGGCGCGGGTTTTCGGGCGATTCCGCCCGGACAGATCGAAGCGGCGCAGACTTTCAATCTCACGCGCCGCCAGGCGTTGTGGCATGTGGAGATTCCGCAGGTCATCGCGTTGACGTTGCCGGCGCTGGTGTCGGAGATGATCGACATAGTGAAGGCTTCAGCGGTGGTGTCGGTGATTGCGGTCACGGACCTGATGCGCGTCGGACAGCAATTGTCTTCGGTCAGTTATCGGCCGCTGGAGGTCTATACGCTCGCGGCGTGCTTCTATCTCGCGATTACTTCGCTGCTGTCGCTTGCGGGTCGGGGTATCGAACGACGCGTGGCGCGACGGACCTGAGCCGACCATGAACAGTTTCCTCTCGCTCATCCCGCGCTTCGCCGACGCCATCCTGGTGACGCTCGAGGTCAGCTTGCTTGCAGCCTTCATCGGCGTACTGGGTGGCTTCGTCCTCAATGCGTTGCGGCTGCGGTTCCCGCGCTGGCTTGCCGCGCCTTATCGCGCGTATGTGTGGCTCGTACGTGGTACGCCGTATCTGTCGCAACTGGTGATCGTCTATTTCGGCTTGCCGGTGATCGGCATCACGATGAACGCGGTGCAGGCGACCATTGTGTCGCTCGCGCTTTATTCGGCCGCGTATTTCGCGGAGATTTTTCGCGCCGGCTGGGCCAGCGTTCCGCGCGGGCACGGGGAAGCAGCGCGCGCTTTTGGCATCAGCCGGTGGGCTGCGTTTCGCAGCATCGAGATGCCTCAGGCCATTGCGTTCGCTATTCCCTTGCTCGCCAACCAGACCATTCTCGTCATCAAGGAAAGCGCCGTGGCGTCGATCATCACGGTGCCCGAATTGACCATGACAGCAAGCGACATAGTTTCGTCCACCTATACGTACATCGCTCCGTACGCGATGTTGATCGTGTGCTACTGGCTCCTCACGCAATGTATCGCCCTCGCTGCCCAATGGGCGCAAGTGCTGATCGCTCCTTCGCGGAAAACCTCATGAGTTCATTGCCCATTCTCGAACTGCGCGCCGTGGGTAAATCGTATGGTGCTAATCGCGTGCTCAAGGGCATCGATCTCGCCGTGACACGCGGTGAAATCGTCTCGCTGATCGGGCCTTCCGGTTCCGGCAAGACAACGGCATTGCGCTGCATGAACTTTCTCGAAGCCTACGATGAAGGCGAGGTATGGATCAAAGGTCAGCTGCTTGGTTATCGCTCAGCAGGGCGTTCGGCACGTGATCGCGATAGTGAAAAGAGCATTGCGGAAGTGCGTCGGCCGGTGTCCATGGTGTTTCAGCAGTTCAATCTCTGGCCGCACATGAGCGTGCTCGGTAACGTGGCTGCGCCGCTGGTGTTGTCGAAGAAAACGGGCAAGGCCGATGCTCACAAACAGGCGCTGGCCGCGCTGACGCGCGTTGGCCTTGCCGAGAAGGCAAATGCATACCCCGCGTCCCTGAGCGGCGGTCAGCAGCAACGCGTGGGCATCGCTCGCGCATTGGCAATCGAACCAGAAGTCATGCTGCTCGACGAACCCACTTCGGCGCTCGATCCTGAACTCGTGGAAGAAGTATTGAGCGTGATCCGATCGCTTGCGCAAGACGGCATGACGATGGTCATGGTCACGCACGAAATGAGTTTCGCAGCGAAGATCTCGGATCACGTCGTGTTCATGGAAGCAGGGCAGATAGTGGAGGCGGGGCCGCCTGAACAGATCTTCGGCAATACGCGCACGCCGCGTTTACAACAGTTTCTGAAGCCGTGGTTCGATCGCAGCTTGACTGCAGCCACGGGAGTCGCGTGATGTCCAACGATGCACTTAAGGCGGCCTCTTGCATTGATGCATCACGTCTGCTCGAATCGATAGAAACGCTCGCTCGCTTCGGTGCGCGTGAAGACGGGGGCGTGGATCGTCCGGCGCTGTCTTCTACTGATATCGACGCACGGCGTTTCCTGATCAATCATGCAATCTCACTCGGCTGCTCGGTGCAAACGGACGCGTGCGCAAACCTGTTTTTCCGCCGCCCCGGTTTGGAGAACCTGCCGCCGGGGATGACGGGCAGCCATGTCGACACCCAACCAACGGGCGGCAGGCTCGATGGCTGCTACGGCGTCCTGGCGGGCTTCGAATGCCTTGCCGCACTCAACGATGCCGGTATCCGTACGCGCCGCCCGCTCGAAGTGGTGGCATGGACCAACGAAGAAGGTACGCGCTTTCAGCCGGGTGCGACGGGGTCGAGCGCGTTCGTCGATCCCGCATTGATCGAACGCTACAGCCAGGCGAAAGATTCCGATGGCATCTCGCTCGACAGCGCGCTCGCCGCGCATCGTGAAGCGTTTCCGTCACTCGATACACGCGTTGCAGAGAAGGCCGCGCATGCGTTTATCGAACTGCACATAGAGCAAGGGCCCTTGTTGGAACTCGCCAAGGTTCCGCTGGGCGTGGTGAAGGGAATTCAAGGCGTGCGATGGTATGCGGTGCGTTGCAAGGGTGTCGCGGCCCACGCCGGCACCACGCCAATGCATGCCCGCCACGACGCCATGACGCTTGCCGTGTATATTCGCGCCGAGGTCGCGGCCTTCGCGCACCAGCTCGGCGGCAACGATACCCGCATCACCTTCGGCCGGTGGACCGTGCTGCCGAACTCCATCAACACGATCGCATCGGACGTGACGTTCAGCATCGACTTCCGTCACCCGAACCCGGCGGTGCTCCACTCGTTCGATACACAGCTCGCGAATTGCATCGCACGCCACGCCGTGACGTCGGAAGCGTTATTCATCCATCCGCCCGTGGACTTCGCACCCGCCGTTATCCAACGCGTAGCCGATGCATGCGATGCACTCGGCGCGCCTTCACTGAGCATCGCGTCGGGCGCCTTCCACGACGCCATGTACCTCGCGAAACATTGCCCGAGCGCGATGCTGTTTGTTCCGAGTCGCGGCGGCATCAGCCACAACCCGCTTGAAGCCACCGACGACGATCACCTTGTACTGGGCACCCGCGCATTGGCGCATTGCCTGGTGCATCTCTGCAACGAAGCACCTTGAAAACGATCCGACTGAAGGAGTCACCATGAGCACGCCGCACGTTGAACATCATCACGACAATAGCCATGCACTCGGCGAAAACGCCACGCTGCGCGAACCCATTTCCGCCGATGGCACCCCCGAGATTGGCAAGACCTACACGGTGCCGGCGCGCAACGGCCGCGCGGTCAAGGTGCAGTCGGGCCAGACGATCCGCATCACGAACACGCACGGCACCCAGGTCTGCGATACGTGGATCTTCAATGCCGGGCATCTCGACGAATTCCTGTCGTTCGAACATGCCCGCGCATCGCTCGACAAGGTCATTCCGCAAGCCGGCGATCCGCTGATGACCAATCATCGGCGGCCGATTGCCGAACTGGTCACCGATACCTCACCGGGTGTGCACGACACGTTGATGGCCGCGTGCGATCTGTATCGGTACAAGAACCTGGGCGTGCACGGCTATCACGACAATTGCGCCGACAACATGCGGCTCGCGCTGAAAGCGATCGGCCTGCGTGCACGCGAAGTGCCGCAACCGTTCAACTTGTGGATGAACATTCCGATCAGGCCGGACTACTCAATTGAATGGCTTGCGCCGGTATCGAAGGCGGGGGATTACGTGGAGATCAAGGCGTTGATGGATTGCGTCGTGGTCATGTCGGCGTGTCCGCAGGATATTATTCCGATCAACGCGTTGAATCCGCTGGAAGTCGAGTTCACGGTGCTCGCGTAGATCCCCTTACTTTTAGGAAGAGCGTCCCGGTGGTCACAAAAAAAACCGCAGCACGCAAACCAGCGAGCCCGCGCCGGGCCGCGACCAAGCCGCCCGAGGTTCAGCCGGATCCGTCCGCCGCGCTCGGCGTGCGTCTCAAGCACGCGCGCATGGTCAAGCAGTTGACGCTCAAAGCGCTTGCAGCGGAAGCGGGTTGTTCGGAGAGCATGCTGTCCAAACTCGAGGGCGGCCACGCGCAGCCCTCGCTCGCGACGCTGCACAAGATCGCGCTGGCGTTGTCGACCAACGTGGGCGCGCTCGTCTCGGGACCGGACATCAATACGTCGCCCGTGCAGCGCGCAAATGAGCGTCCCACCACGGAGTTTCCGTCGGCCGGCAAGCGTCTTTCGATCATGCTGGAGCGGGTGATCGTGCCCTCGGCGGGGCAGTTGCTGCAAAGCGATATCCACGTAATTGAACCGCTAGCGAGCAGCGACGAGCAGATCAGCCACGCCGGGGAGGAACTGGGTTACGTGATTGAAGGCCAGTTCGAACTGACGCTTGGCGATGAATGTTATTTGCTGCAAGCCGGCGACACCTTTTATTTCCCCAGCACCGTTCCGCACAGTTATCGCAACCCCGGCAAGACCGTTACGCGTGTGCTGTGGACCAATACACCGCCTACCTTCTGACGAGAACATCATGCCCGGTACCGATCGAAGCCAGATGGCGTTACCCCGCTTCAGCGGCATCCCTACCTTCATGCGCGTGCCGTACTGCACGGATATCAATGAGATGGATATTGTGCTGGCGGGCGTGCCGTTCGACGGCGGCGTGACTGCCCGTCCGGGTGCGCGGTTCGGTCCGCGCGAGATCCGCAACATGTCGAGCATGACGCGCGCGATCCATCATGTGACGCGTTTTAATCCCTTCGATGTTTGCCGCGTGGGGGACATAGGCGACGTCCCGTTCACCGATCTCTATCATCTTGAACGTTCGCATGAGGACATCCGGCGTTTCTTCGAACCCGTGTTTGCGGCCGGCAAGATTGCGTTGAGCGCGGGCGGCGATCATTCTATTACCTACCCTATTTTTCAGGCGATGGCGCCGAAGCAGCCGATCGGCATGGTGCATATCGATGCGCACACTGACACCTGGGATAGTTTCAAGGGATCGAAATTCACGCACGGTGCGCCGTTTCGACGCGCAGTGGAAGCGGGTTTGCTCGACCCGAAGCGCACCATCCAGATTGGTATTCGCGGCGCGCAGAATTCCGATGAAGGCTGGCGGTATTCGCTTGAGAGTGGCATGCGTGTGGTGTTTATCGAAGAATTTGAGGCGCGGGGGGTGGGAGCGATTATTGATGAGGCGCGTAAGGTCGTGGGTAATGGCCCGACGTATCTTTCACTCGATGTCGACGGCCTCGATCCGGTGTATACGCCAGGGACGGGCACGCCGGAGATAGGCGGACTGACGACGCGCGAAACGATGGCGCTGCTGCGCGGGCTTGATGGTTTGAACTGGGTCGGCGGTGATGTGGTGGAAGTGTCACCGCCATATGATCCGAGTGGTAATACCGCACTCGTTGCGGCTACGCTCATGTATGAGATTTTGTGTTTGTTGGCGCGGCGATTTGAGTGAGAGGGTTGGTGGTCAGGGGTCAGTGTTGGGTTGTACGGGTTCTGCGTTAGCGGTCGGGGTTAATGCCGGGTTGGTGCTTTCTAGGCCTTGGCGCGTTATATGTTGGCTG